>JBBQMV010000195.1:0-5709 GCA_038329315.1 Bdellovibrionia bacterium
AGCTTCCAGCCGATCGCTCCGGGTAAAGAAGTCACGAGCAATAAGATGGTCATCAAGGCGAACAAGTCGAACTCGGGCGGAACGTTCGTGGTCGAGGTTCGCGAAGGTGGGAAGTTGCTGGGATCGTTCAAGCAGGACTTCTAGTACTTCGACTGAAATCTAAAATTGGATTGGGCCGGTGGAGATTCCACTGGCCCTTTTCAGTTTAGGCAGTCGGAGTTCCGTCCAGTTTCCCCATTCCGCCGGATTGGTAGCGTTTGATCGCTTCGGCGACTTCGGCCTGGGTGTTCATCACGAATCCGCCGTGAGACACGATCGGTTCGCGGCAGCTGCGACCACTGATGAAGACGAAATGGGATTCCTCGAGCGCCTCGATATAGAGCTCGACGTCCTTCTCTTCGTTGGCGAACCCGATCGCTTGCATGCCCTCGACCGAGATGACTTTATCGCCGGAGCTCACGCGGACTTTTCCGCTCATCACGTAAACGATTCCTCCGCTTTCGGCTAAAACCCGGGGACTGACGCTCATCTTCGGCTTCGAGAAAAATTCGAAAAAGGAAATCGGCGCCGGCAGCGTGACCGGCGATTCGGCGCCCGCTAATTTTCCGAGAAAAACGCGGCCACGAATTTGCGGATTTGGCTTCCACTCCTTCACCTGCTTCGGTCCGAGGGTGAAGCTGCGCGGAGGTTGGCGTTTTAGCTTCGACGCGAGATTGATCGATACGTGAATCCCTTCGCAAATTTTTCCAGCGACCGGACTCTCTTCGGCGATCATTCCGCTTCCGGCGACGAGCCCATAAAGTCCACCCGGATCGATCTGGGCGTTTAAGCCGAGGTGATCGCGCCCGACGAAGCCGCCGGCGGACTTTTCGAATACTGCGGTCACCGCAACGAAACCCGCGAGCGGGCGCGCCGGAAACGGACGTTCACTCATTCGAAAATGGTCGACGTTCAAAACCGGATCCGCGGAACCTTCGAAATCGCGCTCGTTCAAATTAAAATACGAAAAGCCATCCGAGTGGACCTTTCGACGCGCGGGAATGATCGGAGAGAACGTAAGGGCCATCGTCCTCTAGCGTGCCGGAAAACTCGTCCAGACAAAAGACGCACCTCTGTCGCCGCGCCGCGCGTGACAATAGATCGACGGAGAGCGCCGACCAGCGCGCCTAGTCTTGAAACTCCGGGGAGCCCTCTCTACAGTTGAGACCCAAAACACCGAGGACTCCACATCATGTCGAACACCATTCCCGCCAAAGGCTACGCCGCCCATGACCCGAAAACTCCGCTCACCCCTTTCACTTTCACGCGTCGTGGACCCCGCGAAAACGATGTCCAAATCGACATTCAGTTTTGCGGCGTTTGCCACTCCGATATTCACCAAGCCCGCGACGAATGGGGCGGATCGAAATTCCCGATGGTTCCGGGCCACGAAATCGTCGGCAAGGTTACGGCCATCGGCTCGAAGGTAAAAAATTTCAAAGTCGGCGACCTCGCCGGCGTCGGCTGCATGGTCGACTCCTGCCAAGACTGCCCGGAATGCGCGGCGGGCCTCGAGCAGTTTTGCGAAAAGGGTGCGATCTTCACTTATAACGGGGTCGAGAAAGACGGCAAGACGCCCACCCAGGGCGGATACTCGAACGTCATCGTCGTCGACGAAAAGTTCACCCTCCAGATTCCGAAGACGCTCGACCTAGCCGCCACCGCTCCGCTCCTCTGCGCCGGCATCACCACCTACTCGCCGCTGAAACACTGGAAGGTCGGTCCCGGCCAAAAAGTCGCGATTGTCGGCATCGGCGGTCTCGGCCATATGGGCGTAAAACTCGCGCGCGCCATGGGCGCCGAAGTCACCGCGATCACCCACTCCCTATCGAAAAAGGAAGATGCGCTCCGCCTCGGCGCCCATCACGTCCTCATATCGAAAAATTCGGACGAAATGACCGCTGCCGAAGGACGCTTCGACTTCATTTTAAATACCGTCGCCGCCCCACACGACATTAACGCCTACGTAAACCTCCTCCGCCGGGACGGGACGATGGTGCTCGTCGGCATACCCGACAAGCCACACGAACTCCAAGTCTTCCCACTCCTCGGTTCGCGCCGCCGGATCGCCGGTTCGCCAATCGGCGGAATCGCGGAAACCCAGGAGATGCTCGACTTCTGCGCGAAGCACGGGATCGTTTCGGATATCGAACAAATTCCGATCCAAAAGATCAACGATGCCTATACGCGGATGATCAAGAACGACGTGAAATATCGGTTCGTGATCGACATCAAATCGCTTGGCTAATCGCCCCCCTTACCGCCTAAACTAGGGTCATGACGAATCCTGCCGATTTTATCATGACCGCTGGGTGTCCTTGGGTCGATCTTCGTACCTGGAGTGGGCTACCGAACGTGCTTTGGTGCGAAGACCAATTCTGTTCGTGGATTATGACTCCTGCGAACACCTGGTCGAATCTCGGCTACGTGTTCGTCGGATTCTTTTTTTACTGGTACACCCGTCAGGAAAAATCGAAGAACCTTCGATTCTATGGGACGGCCGCGCAGTGGGTTGGCTGGTCGTCGTTCGTTTATCACGCGTCACTCACCTTCGCGACCCAGATCTTAGACTTCCTCGGCATGTTCGTTTTCTTTCTGCTCGTGCTGATCCAAAACCTCGCACGCATCGGCGTCGGGTCGGGCGAGAACGTGAAGAAGAACGTTTGGATCTGGACGGTCATCCTCACCGTGGTCACCTCGATCGTCGAGAAGTTCGGCTTCCCGATTCAGGGTCTCGTGGTGATTTTACTGGTCGGCATTCTCGTTACCGAAGTGATCGCAACGAGAAAAGCGACCCGCAAGGTGAGGCATGGAATGTTGTTTTTTTCGCTTTTTTTCCTCGGCATCGGCACCGCGTTTTCGGTGGGCGATGTAACGCGAAAATTCTGTGATCCGAATAACCACTGGATTCAGGGTCACGCGCTTTGGCACCTCTTTGGATCCCTCGCTCTCCTCTTCTCTATCTTCCACTATCGCCAGTTCTACTCGCGCGAGACCGGGAAACTCGAAGTATAAGAACTGACCAAGAATGCGCCAGGCGACCACGAAACTGACGAATTTGGTCCTATCGTAAAAAAGTTCGACGATTCGCTTTTGGAAATCTCCTTACGTTTCGCGTTTTCCGAAACGGACCCTTTTTTGCTTCCACTATCATTAAGATTTAGTCGCGATTACACGGGGTTAGTGTGGCGGACGCGACACAGTCGGTGAACAAGGGGATAAATATGGGCACGTTCAAGAATCATTTTGCGCTCGTCGCAGTGGTGGGCAGCTTCGGAGTTGTCGGCTGTAACAATACAGCATTCACGGCTGCGCCAGTGGGTGCGACGCTTGGACAAATCGATCCGATTGGGAATCCCCCGGGCGGCCCAGGCGGAACCGGAAACACGAATCCGACCGGCTGTACGATCGGTCAGGTGAAGAAGCCGATCCGCGTAATGTTCATGATCGATAACTCGGGCTCGACGCTCACGACCGATCCGAACCAGTATTACCGGGTCCAAACGATTCAGAAGTTCATCACCGATTACGGCGCGAACGCGAACCTCACGTATAACTTCGGCTACTTCGCCGGAACGACCGCAACGGCGTATGACATGATGACGAATATGTTCGTCACCGGAAGCGCGCAGCACGCCGTCGGTTCCTCGGCCCAACTCTCGACCGCGCTCCTCGCCTACGAGAACGTAGCGATCAATTCTGGCGCCGCGACTCCGTACCAAGCGGGTGCGAACTCCCTGAAAGCGACGATCTCCGCCGACGAGCTTGCCGGTGGGAAGCAAGACTACGCCATCGTTTTCATGTCCGACGGACAACCGACGGATATCAGCGGTGCCGCGAACTTGAAGGCGCTCGTCGATACCCTCAGCATGGTCGCTTCCGGAAATAGTAGCGCGATCACCTTCAACACGATCTATTTCGGGCCTTCGAACTCCACCGCTGCGATGGCTAATCTCCAGTTGATGGCGACCGAAGGCGCCGGGCAGTTCGTCGATACGAACAAGCTCGCTGCTGGTGGCCTCGTGATCAACGACGTCATTAACGTCCCGGGCGCGAGCTGTAAATAATACGGGCTATTTCTTCGCCTGCGCTTGGGCCTTGAAAGCCTCGAGATAACTCTCGAGCGAACGAGTCGATTTCTTATCGAAGATAAGCCGGAAATCTTTCACTCCCGGAAAGTCCGGATGTCCGCCACCCGCGATCTTCTCGACCTTTTCGGCGGAAGCTAAAGTGGTCTGGGTCGTCGGCGCGCTCGAATGGCAGCCGACGCAGTTTTGGAGATACATTTTTTCTCCGCGCATCGCCGCGGGATCCGTCCGGCGCGAGAGGATGAAAGCGCCGTAGCGTTTTTCGTAAGAGGTCAGCGTGATTTCGGAAAGTTCGCTCACGAAAAGCGGCTCGAGAAGAATATTCTCGTTTCTGATTTTCGAGTTCGTCGTCGCGGGTAATACGACGCGCGGAGCTTCGGGGCCAAGGGTTTGGCCATTCCGCTTCAAGGCGAGTTGGATCTGCGGATACTTGATGAGAAATGCTTTCGGCATCAGCGCTTCTTTTCCGGAGCGCGTTTTCAAAACCACGAGATCGCTCGTCGAGCGATCGGCGGCGGTCAGGCCTTTCGTCGTTTCGGCGATGAGTTCCGCGAGCGATGGTCCGAGAAACTTCGCAGATTCTTTTCCACCCTTCGCGAGGGGGTCGATTTCGGTGAGAAAGGTCGCCTTCTTCTTCAAGAGGTCCTCGAGGCTAAAGTCCTTTAAAACCTGCGGAGCGGTGGCGGTCGGGGATTCCCAGGCGATTTGAAGCGCTGCATCAACATTTCCCGCCCAGGCAGGCACCCCCCATGCGAGTGCCACGACCCCGAGCACAGGCCCGCTTTCCCTGATAAAACCGCATAAAATTCGATAGAGACCGAGCGAATGACGCATCTGTAAGACATTTTTTAGGTCTTTCGCGTTCCTGTCAAGCTCCCCCTAGAGACTCCTAGGTCATTATGATACACCCTACCCACATTTAGGTTCACTGAAAGGCGAGCCACGCGGTTCGCCTTTTCTATTTGGGTTGGCCGCGCGAATTTGCGCGAGTGGACGCTCCGTCATCGTAACTCTATGGATTCAAACATCGGAACATCACAGACAGAAACTCCAGTCGCGCCAGGCGCGAAGGCATCGCCACAGGCTTTGCTTCTGGAGAAGCTCGCCCCGCTTCTCGAAGCGCAGGGTTACGAGCTCGTCCACCTCGAGATGCAGATGCATCACGGAAAAGTTCTGCGTCTCTATATCGATCGCGCGGATTCGAAGGATGCCGAGAAGCTCGGCGCGATCGGCGTCGAAGACTGCGCGATTGTTTCGCGCGCGCTTGATGAACCGCTCGAGGCGATGCCGGAAGTCGATAAGGCATTCGGCGGTGCTTACGAACTCGAGGTTTCCTCGCCGGGTGTCGATCGCCCCCTTCGCAGAGTCCGCGATTTCGAGAAGTTCTCCGGTCGGGATGCGCGCATTCACACCTTCCGTCCCCTCACCGCGGACGAACTCGGAAACGCCGATTACCAAAAGCGGAATCCGAAACAAAAAAACTTTTTGGGCTGTCTGAGCGGCGTCGTTCTCGCGGGCCCGAATGCTTCCGATGAAACCGCCTCCGTGAAATTAACCGTGCTCGCGAGCATGGGGAAGTCTT
>JBBQMV010000196.1:0-5664 GCA_038329315.1 Bdellovibrionia bacterium
TCCGGCCGCGTTCGAAATCTGCGATCGCATCGCGATTTTGAAGGACGGACTCATCCACATCATCGACACCGTCGAAGGCGTTAAGCATTCGAAAGACCCGTTCGTCCAGTCTTTCGTCCAAGGAGCCTACTACTCATGAAAGACACCCGTTCGAAAGACTTCAAAGTCGGCATTTTCGTCACCCTCGGAGTCGCCTTCTCGATGGTTACCATCCTCATCCTGGGTGGCGCGGAAAACGCGTTCACTCGGAAAGTAAGTTACAAAACCCACCTCCCAGGCGCGAACGGACTCGTCCCCGGTTCGAAGGTCGTTCTCTCTGGAATTCCTGTCGGAACCGTCCATGGCGTCGAATACCAACCCGAAGCGAAGATGGTCGAAATCGAGATCTCGGTCGTTCGGAAGTATGCCGAATACATTACCGAAGGATCGACGGTAGAAGTGATGACCCAAGGGGTTCTCGGTGATAAATTCCTCGGAATTAATCCGGGCGGTATCGGCAAAGAACTCCCGATAGGTGCGGACATTCCGAATCTTCCGTCGAGCGACGTCTCGGCGTTTCTCTCGAAAACCGACGCGGTCATGGTGAACTTAAATTCCACGATCGACAGCCTAAACCGAATTCTTCGTTCGCTCGAGCGGGGAAACCGCATCGATACCATTGCGGAAAACCTCTCTTCGGCTTCGAAGGGCCTCGCAGAATTCGCGAACTCGAAGAACATGACGAAGACCTCGAAGTCCCTCGTTGAGATCCTCGATAAGGTAAACAACGGCGCGGGCACGCTTGGCGCGCTCGTGAACGATCCGGGACTCTACGAAGATGCCCGCGCGCTCGTCGGCGGCGCGAACCGAAACCGGATTATCCGGAACCTCGTTCGCGAGACCGTGAAAGACGGGGCGACGAAACGGTAAGGGCGGTTACTTCCCCTCGGGAAGAAGCCGCTCGACGTCCGCAGACGCGAGCCCGAAGCTCTGCGTGTACCAATCCGCAACGAACGGCAGAGAACCCGCCGAAGGTTCTCGCCGACACTTCAAAACCGCCTCGGCAAGCGCGGCTGCGGAGGCATGACCCTCCGGCGTGCGGCAGATCTGAGCGATCCATTCCGTGCGAAGTCTCTCGCCGAACGTATTTCGCCACTTCGCGGATTCCCCTTTCATCCACGTCGTCGGGTCGATGAGGGCCGGATTCATCGGGGCGAGACCGACCGCGTCGTTCCGCAGGTTTTGTTCGTCGCCTTCGGCCGCGGACTTATTCGACTCGTTCGCTGTGATGTCTTGGCCGCCGAGCTCGGCGTGGAGATCGCCGTTTAACTCGATCGACTGCTGGTGGAAAAGCGCGCTGTACGGGAACTGGCGGGTCACAGAGCGCTTGTGCATGACCGGCGTGCTCTCGGAATAGCTCTCCGTCCGCACGCGGGTCACATCGATCGACTTCGCCGCGCCGGTAAGCGGATCGACGACCCTCGAATGGTCGATGTATGGAACGTCGCGGGTTTTCGTCACGAGCTCCATCTCCGAATAGTCTTCGTTCACCGAATAGTCCTTCACGCGCGTAACGAGATTCTTCGCGTGCGAGAACGAGTAATTTCCGTTGAGCGCCACCGCGAGCTTCCGCCCGCCGGAAGGATCGTACCAAGCGCTCGAGCGTAGCCCGTCCGTGAGCGCCTCGCGAACGATTGCGAGATGGTCGGAAGAAAGACCCTGGAGGCTCCCACTCCAATCGATCCCCGAGATGAGCTCCCGAGTTTTCCCGCTGTCCGCCCCCGCACGCGGCGCCGCCGACGCCTTCCAGTGGCGGCAATAGCGGCCGACAAAGCCCGCGTAGTACGGCTCATGAGTCGAAACTTTCGAAGCGAGGTCTCCGCAGTGAGACTTCCCCGCCCGCGCGATTTCCGGCCCGAGTGCGGCGTTCGCCGCCGCCGGCTTGGCGCCCGCGAAAACGGTCGAGTACCGCTGCCAGAGGAGCTCGGCGCGCAGCGGCTGCTTCGCCCGGAGGACTCCCGCGATCCGTTCCGAGAACGGCTTCCAAGCGTACGCGGTCTCTTCGTCTTGGGTAAACTTCGCGGCCGCCGGAGGGAAGACGTTCCAAGCGGTTTCGAACCCGCGTACCTCGAGCAATTGGTCGAGAGCCGCATCCGCATTTCCGGAGGCGCGCGCCTTCCGAACGCCGATCAGCCGATCCCCGAGCACGCCGCCGCGAGCACGTTTCTGCCCCTCTTGGGCTTCGAGGTTTCCCGGATCGTGCTTCAGAATCCGGTCATAAATTTCCATCGCCGATTGGAACTCGCCGTTTTCGAGCTTCTCCTGTGCGTTCTTCTCGGCACTCGAGCATCCGAATAGACCGACGACCAACAAAGCGCACAAAAGAAGCCGATTCAGATTTTGCATGCGTCCAGGTTAGCGCAGATTTCTAAAACGCTGAAATGGAAAGGCCCCGAGTCCGCATCCTGCGAAACTCGGGGCCCTTCTTTTACACTGACTACAGAATCTGAATCTAGATACTAAGGTCGTTCGACGGAGCGGTCGGCATACCTGGCGCGTTCGCCTTCTTTGCCGCCGGGACGATCATCCCGCGCTTGCGGAGCTTTTCGACCAGGGTCGTACGATTCATCATCAGGAGTTCGGAGGCGCGGTTTTTATTATTTCCCGTGCGAGCGAGCGCTTGATCGATGAGGTGATTTTCGAACGCTTCGACGATGTTCTTCAGATTCACGCCGTTATTCGGCAGAACCATGCGTGGGAACTCCCACTCAGACATCGCACCGGTACCTTGCGGTTGGCCTTCGGCGTATTTTTGGAAAATACGGTGAGGAAGGTCGCCGAGGTCGACGGTGCCTTGACCCTTGAGGATCACGAGGCGTTCCATGAGGTTTTCGAGTTCACGAACGTTGCCTGGCCAGTCGTAAGACATGAGGGCATTCATGATTTCGCCGCTTGGCGCTTCCACGTTGTGTCCAGTGAGCGAATTGAACTGGGTAACGAAGTGGCTGACGAGAATCGCGATGTCGGTCTTGCGCTCGCGGAGAGCGGGCACCTTAACCGGCAGTACGTTCAAGCGGTAGTAGAGGTCTTCGCGGAATTCCTTCTTGCGGGCCGCTTCTTCGAGGTCCTTGTTGGTAGCCGCGATGATCCGGACGTCGACGTCGATCGTCCTCGAGGATCCGATCGCTTCGAATTGCTTCGTTTGGAGCACGCGAAGAAGCTTCACTTGGAGCGCCAGAGGAAGTTCGCCGATCTCGTCGAGGAAGATCGTTCCGCCGTTGGCGGCTTCGAAACGTCCGATCCGATTTTGAGTGGCGCCGGTGAAGGCCCCTTTCACGTGACCGAAGAGTTCGGCTTCGAGAAGTTCGTTCGGAATCGCTCCGCAGTTCACGATGATCATTGGCTGGTTCGCCCGGGCCGATTTTTCGTGAATGGCTCGCGCGATGAGTTCTTTACCCGTCCCGCTTTCGCCCGTAATGAGCACCGTACTTTCCGTAGCGGCGACCTTTTCGATCGTCCGAAGGATTTCCTGGATTGCCTGAGATTCGCCGACTAAAGAAGATTTTGTTGCGAGCATCGATGCTCCTCCTAAACCCATCCGTGAGTTTGTTTTTCGATAATGCCTTGGCGAACAGTCTTTTAGGACATTCTCGGAAAGCGGATGCACTCGGAGGCCGTAGCGATGGCTGTCGTTTCGGCTTTAGGAGTGCCACTCATTTTCCCAACATCCGGTTGGTTTTTTGAGCGGCTTTCAGCGATCTTTCCGTGTTCGCCAGGGTCAACGAAGTCGTCGACCCGAGATAAAGGCTAAGCACTTTCTGCCGGGTCGTCAAAATTTTTTTATAAGATCGTCAAAGAATTTTCGAAAACCCTACGATTCCAGTAACTTGCGAGCAAAAATTTTTTATCCGATTTTCGAGAAAAAACGGCGGAAACAGCGCTACGCAGCAAAGTCCCGAAATCCGCGCGGATCACGGGTTCGCGGATTATACCGGCGATTGCGGTTTTTTCAGGAGTCCGACCGCACGCGGATATTCCACGCCGAGGAGCAAACTAATGGCGATGATCAGGGTAATTGCCGCGAAAAGCTGGAGTGAAGTGACCCCCTGACCCTTATCTCCGAGCGCCAAAAACATTCCGACGAGTGGGTAAAGCAGCTCGATAAACGTCGTCAAACTCGCCGGAAGCTGGCGAAGCCCGACGTAGTAAACCCAGTACGCCACCGTTTGTGCGACGACACCGAGGTAAAGAAGCGGCCAGAATACGTCGTGCGAGAAGATGCGGTCCCACGGGAGCGGAACGTGCCGTGAGAATACTACGATTCCGAGAAACACGAATGCGATCGCCCAGCGCCAAAGGAGCACCACCGAATTCGGATACCGATTCAGAAGTGCTTTTCCGGCGACCGTCGACCCCCCCCAGATGACAGTGGCGAGGCACGCGAAAACCGTCCCCACCAGGGCTTCCGGATTTTCGTCCATCATCGGAAGGTCCGAGCGCGTGGTCTGGGAGACGCTCAGAAGAATCATGTTCAAAACGACCCACACCGCACAGGGCGCGAAGAAACTTGAGAAGCGCTCTTTCAGAAAAACCCAGGCGAAAATCAGAACAAATGCGGGCTGGAGCATCGTGAATAGCGTCGCCCCCGCCCCGCCGATTTTCTCGACCGCAACGGTGAAGAAGGTATTTCCGAGCGCACTCCCACCGAGACCGATCGCAAGGAAAAGGAGCATATCCACGCGCGAAACTTTTCCGGATCGCGCACGGAGAGGCTGACCCACTTCCGTCCGGCGTTTCGCGAAGATCCAAGGCAGCAGACAGAGGAACGCAATGCCGTGCTCAAGGAACCCGACCGCTCGGGGATCCAGCGCCTTGAGCGCGCGCTCCCGAAAAACCGCGTCGGTCGCGAAAAGCAGGGATCCTAAGACGACTGCAATTCCCGGAACGAGGGGTTTAAATCGCATCAATTAAAAACTCGCTTAAAAACTCGCTTAAAAACTCGCTTAAAAACTCGATTTAGAAGCCGTAGCCGAAGGAAAACCCGAGCCATGGCGTGAGATCTTTGCCGGCGATGAGGTAACCGGTCACGCGGAAGAGAAAGCCTGTGTCGCTGCGGCTTTCGTAACCCGCACCGAACGTCGGCATTACCGACGAGGTCGGAATCTGGAGACCACCGGTGCTGGTATCAAGGCCTTTGATCGAAGAATGATTCAAAATTAGCGTCACGCCACCGGTTACAAACGGCGAGTTCGCCGCCTTATTGAAGTAGTAGTTCATATAGGCGGGAATGAAAGTCGCGGTCTTCCCAGCGTCGATGTCCGTGTTGTGCACTTGCATCGAGACGGATCCGAAACCGACGCCGGCCGCGATGTTATCGTTCAAAACTTGGTCGAAGTTCACCGAGTAGAGCATTGAGCGGCCGAGCACTTCGAGCGAAACGGCACTGGGATAGGTCACGCGCGAGTGATTATCGAGCGGCCCGCCCGTAGCGGTAGCTATTGCGGAGGACGTTCCGAGAGCAACAGTAGTGAGGACGGCGACTAACACGAACGAAAGACGGATGAACGAGCGCATGGGATTCTCCTGACCGTTGGTCATGAAATTTTACCCATCATGCGCGGATTCTAGAGCGGACACAAGCCACCCGAAGCACTCCGACCGTGCTCCGCGTTATTCGGTGACGAG
>JBBQMV010000197.1:0-5589 GCA_038329315.1 Bdellovibrionia bacterium
GGGAGAAAACATCGGGAAGCTATCGAAAGAATTCGAATGAGTGACTTGTTCGAGTTCGGTCCCGTTCGTGCGCACCATGAAGATATCGAATGCGCGTCCGCCCGGATGTCCGTAGTTCGACGCGAAAACAATGTGATTTCCGTCCGGCGTGAAGTACGGCGCGAACGTCGCGGCGCCGAGCTTCGTCACTTGGCGGGCATCGGATCCGTCGGCATTCGCGGTCCAGATTTCGAGTTCCGTCGGCCTCACGAGGTGCTTCTGAAGCAGCTCGAGGTATTCGTTCGCTTCGCGTCCCGGACGTGGGCGAGAAGCACGCCAAACGATGCGCTTACAGTCTTGGGAAAAAAAAGCGCCACCATCGTAGCCGAGTGTCTTCGTAATTTGCTTCACGTCAGTCATCATGCCGCTCGCGTCGAAACGCGCGGTGTAGAGATCGAGATCGCCGCCGCGATCGGAGGTGAAAATCGCCGCGCCGTTTTTGCACGTGACCATCTCGGCGTTGTACGCCGAAGGTCCGCCCGGCTCGATCGGAGTCCTATTCTTTCCGTCGGGATTCGCGCGGTAGAATTGGTACGACGGATAGATCGACCAAACGTAGCCTTTCGACTTATCTGCTTCCGGTGGGCACTCGCGAGAGCCGGATTCGGTCGACGAGAAGATGATGTGATCGTCGTCCGGGGTGTAGAATGAGCAGGTCGTCCGACCGAGGCCGTCCGAGACGCGGTTATGGACGCGACCGTCGGCGCTCATGCGGAAAATTTGGTCGCATTTCGCGTCTTCACCCGTGTGTTGGTAGGTGAGGTAGCGGCCATCGTAAGACCAGTACGCTTCGGCGTTCGTTCCGCCGTAGGTCATTTGCCGGACGTTTGATATCCGCGTCTCTTCCGAGAAAGTGAGAGTCGCATCACCTGCGATGCGAACACCGCTCGAACCGCCGGCGCAGCCACTGAAGAAACCAGTGAGGAGAACGAACGCGAAAAGACCCAAGACACCCGACGTTTTTTGAATGGAACGCATGGGGGGAGACTAGCGCCGACCGAAACCGTTTTCTACGCTATTCCTGCGCGTCGAGAATCGGATCGGGCTCGGACGTCGACGCGCTGTTCACCGGTACGAACTGATTTGGATTCACGGTTTCCGCGTTTTTGATCGCAGCGACTGGACGTTCGTCCGCGCGAACGGCGTCTAACTCTTTTTGGAGCTGAACGGTCGTCATCGAACGGTAATCGTAAGCGCGGCCCGAAACTTCGAAGAGCGATTGGCAAAGGCGCATGCGCGCGAGAATTTGTTCACGCTTCTCGGCCGGGACGGTTTCGAATTTCCGTGCCGGAGTGGCCGGAGCTGATTCGTTCACGACGTAAGCCGCTGGGGTAGAAAGGGGGGGCGCGACGGGAGCCGGCGCGCCGAGGGTTTGGACGCGGCGGTTCGATTTCGTCGTTTTCGCGACTTTCTGCGACCCCGGAGTGAATTCGGCATCGTCCAAAATTCCGGCTGAATCGCCATTTTCAAGCGCGGGATAGATTTCCGGAGTGATCCGGCGAGACGTCGACTTCTTCGTCTTCTTCGGCGCAGGCGAAGCGAGTGCGCCCGGAAGCGCGACGAGGAGCGTAAGTGTGAGTATGACCCACGAAAGAGACTCAAAAAGCATAAAACCCCCTGGAAACAGTCGGTTGGAGAAGACCCCTCTTCACGCGTATCCGACGAGCCTGTGAATACGCCCGTCAACACGCCATGTCAACAGCTTGAGTCGTTGACGATGCGACGCGTAAAGTATTGGAATTTCTCGGGTTTTTCGGCTTTTTTCGGGTTTGGATTTGACAGAGGGGGGAGTGACACCAATATATCTACGTACACCTAAATTTCAGGAGGTTTTATTTTATGCAAGTTCGTCCTCTGCACGACCGCGTGCTCGTTAAGCGTCTCAATGAAGAAGAAAAGACCAAGGGCGGGATCATCATTCCCGACACCGCGAAGGAAAAGCCGGCTCAAGGCGAGATCATCGCCGTCGGCCTCGGCCGCGTGAATGAAGAAGGAAAAGTCCGCGCGCTCGACGTGAAAAAGGGCGACCGTATCCTTTTCGGCAAATATGCCGGAACCGAAATCAAGCTGGATGGCGAAGAGTTCCTCATCATGCGTGAAGAAGACATCCAAGCCGTCTTCGTCTGATTTCCAATATAGGTTCCGCTGAATAAAAATTTTCTGATTTCAAACCAGGAGTAATCAAAATGTCTGCAAAAGAATTACGTTTCTCATCTGACGCCCGCGCCTCGATTCTGAACGGCGTGAACGTCCTCGCCGACGCGGTGAAAGTCACCCTCGGACCTAAGGGCCGCAACGTCGTCATCGAAAAATCGTTCGGCGCCCCAAACATCACGAAAGACGGAGTCACCGTCGCCAAGGAAATCGAACTTTCCGATAAGTTCGAAAACATGGGCGCTCAAATGGTGAAAGAAGTCGCTTCGAAGACGAACGACGATGCCGGCGACGGCACGACGACCGCCACCGTTCTCGCCCAAGCGATCTATCGCGAAGGCGCGAAGATCGTGGCTGCTGGCTTGAACCCGATGCCAGTGAAGCGCGGAATCGACATGGCCGTAACCGCCATCGTCGCTGAGCTTAAGAAAATCGCGAAGCCGATCAAGGACCAAAAAGAAGTGGCCCAAGTCGGAACGATCTCCGCGAATAACGACTCCGAAATCGGCAAGCTCATCGCGGAAGCGATGGAAAAAGTCGGCAAAGAAGGCGTGATCACGGTCGAAGAAGCCAAGACCGCTGAAACGACCCTCGACGTCGTCGAAGGGATGCAATTCGATCGCGGCTATTCGTCCCCTTACTTCGTGACGAATCCAGAGCGCATGGAATGTATCCTCGATAACCCTTACATTCTTCTTTTCGACAAGAAGATCTCTTCGATGAAGGACCTTCTCCCCGTTCTCGAAAAAGTCGTTCAAAAGTCGAAGCCGCTCATGATCATTGCGGAAGACATCGAAGGCGAAGCGCTCGCGACCCTCGTCGTGAACAAGCTCCGCGGAACGATCCAAGTCGCCGCCGTTAAGGCGCCGGGCTTCGGCGATCGCCGTAAGGAAATGATGGAAGACATCGCCACCCTCACCGGCGGCAAGGTCATCTCCGAAGACATGGGCCACAAGCTCGAGATGGCTCGTCTCGAAGACCTCGGCCAAGCCAAGAAAATCACGATCGACAAGGATAACACCACGATCGTCGACGGCGCTGGCAAAAAGACCGACGTCGAAGCCCGCGTGAAGCAAATCCGCGCGCAAGTCGAAGAAACCTCGTCCGACTACGATCGCGAAAAGCTCCAAGAGCGTCTCGCGAAGCTCGTCGGTGGCGTGGCTGTGATTAACGTCGGCGCTGCTTCCGAAGTCGAAATGAAGGAAAAGAAGGCTCGTGTTGAAGACGCCTTGAACGCTACCCGCGCTGCCGTCGAAGAAGGCATCGTCCCGGGCGGCGGAACCGCTCTCCTCCGTGCTTCGAAGGTTCTCGAAAGCATTAAGGGTGCAAACGCTGAAGAACAAGCCGGCATCAACATCATCATGCGTGCGGTTCAAGAACCCCTCCGCATGATCGCGTACAATGCCGGACATGAAGGCTCGATCGTGATCGATAAGGTCATGACGAACACTTCGCCTTCTTTCGGATTCAACGCCCTCACCGAGAAGTACGAAGACCTTCTCGCGGCCGGCGTGATCGATCCGGCGAAGGTCGCCCGCTGTGCGCTTCAGAACGCGGCTTCCGTCGCGTCCCTGATGCTCACCACGGAAACCATGATCGCCGAGAAGCCTAAGAAGGACTCCGGAATGCCAATGGGTGCCCCTGACATGGGTGGCGGCTTCGGCGGGATGTAATCCGAGATCTTAGTCTCATTAAAATAAGAAAGGCCCGGTTCGGATTTTCCGAACCGGGCCTTTTCTTTGGGGCGTCGGGAACTTTCGTTCGGAAGTGAATTTATCTTTCGACGGTGAAGCGGCAGTCGAATTTCGAGTGGCGCTTGCCGAAGATGCCGAGAACGCGGGAACGTTCTTTACCGGAGAGCGTGAAGCCATTCTTCTTCGTACGGATCGTGGCCCTCGTCACTTCGGCCGTAAGGCTTTCGACACCGAGGTTCTTCGTGATGTCGTGGGCGACGATCTTGAACTTGATGACGTCTCCATTCGACTTCGAAATATTCGCCGAAGTGCGGGCCGTGTCCGTGACTTCATCGAGCAAGTCGAACGATTCGGTAATTTGGGACTTCAGGTTCGCGAATGTGAATTCTTCGCAGCCCTTTTGGTTCACCAGCATTTCGCCAGCGACGTCGAGCGAGCCGGCGAAATCCGCTTCTTGGTTCTTTTCGACGGTGCAGGTGTACCTGTACTTCCCTTCGATTTGGGGACAGGCGGCCAGGGCGGAGCCACAGATAATAGCGGATCCGCTGACCACCGAAGCGAGTACGAGAAACGAGTAGATCTTTTTCACGGTAAGGCTCCTTTGATTAATTCAATGCGTTATAGGTCGGCTCTCTGGAAAAGTCACGTCGTATTAAGTCCATGAAATAAAAGGACTTTATAAAGGACGCTTGCACCCCCACTCGAAATTCGGGAAGGTAATGGACTTCAACCATGAGCGATCTCTGGCAAAAGTGCATTTCGAAGACCGGCACCCTACGCGGCGTAGCAATCCGCTGCTCCGGGCTTGCGCGCGCGCTTTCCGAGACCCACGGACTCGTGGGCGAAGACTCGCAGTCCTTCGGCGAAGCCCTCGTCGCGGGCTTCATTCTCGCGTCCTACTGCAAAGCCGGCGAGCGGATGAACCTGAATATCAAAGGCGATGGAAGCGCGAAGCAAGCCCTCGTCGACGCCTACTCCGATGGGAAGATTCGGGGCTACTTCGTTCCGAACGAACCCGACGAGAAGCAAAATTATAATCAAACGGGCGACGGTCCGTGGGGCAAGGGAACGCTCGCAGTGCTCCGAAAGCGCGACGACCAAGACGGTGCCGAGCCGTACATCGGGACAGTTCCGCTCGTGACCGGCCACCTCGCGAAGGATCTTACGTTTTACTGGCTCCAGAGCGAGCAAGTTCCGTCTGCGGTCGGGATCGCCGTGAATCTGGATGCGGACGGAAAAATCTCGTCGGCCGGTGGATTCCTGGTTCAGGCGATGCCAGGGGCGAGCGACGAAGAGATCCGCGAAATCGAAACGCAGGTGACTCACCTCACGAATCTCGCGAAAGAAGTCGCGGCCGATCGTGAACCGATCTACATCCTCTCGACGCTTTTCCAAAACATGGCCTTCATGCTGCTCGAGAAGAAGGAACTTCGCGCCGAATGTACGTGCAGCGAAGCGCGGATGCGCCGAGCCCTCACGCTCGTTGGTGTTGCAGAACTTCAGGCGATGATCGACGAAGTCGGTGAGGCCGTCGTGAAATGCGACTTTTGCGAAAAAGAATACCGTGCGGATGCGGACACGCTACGTACGATGATCGCCGACGCTAAATCGTGATTTTTGGCCCAGAACAGCCTGTATTAAAACGTATATCCGATGTTGGCCATGAACGTCAGTTATTTCGAAGCGAGATCGATCGTCCCGA
>JBBQMV010000198.1:0-5586 GCA_038329315.1 Bdellovibrionia bacterium
GGCGTACGACGCCGACGGTTCCGACTGCGGCCGCGGTCGTTTCCGAGCCGGTGGTCGCGGCGATGTACACGCCGTGTTCCCACGAGTTCGATTGGTAGACGAGCGGGATAGTGTCGGGGCGACGGCCGCCGAAGATGAAAGCCGAGATCGGCACGCCGGCCGGATTCTCCGCATTTTCATCGATGCATGGGCACTGGGCCGCGGGCGAAGTGAAGCGCGAGTTCGGGTGGGCGGCCTTGCGGCCAGTTTCTTTCGCGATCGCTGGCGTCCAGGCCTGACCGGTCCAGTCGGTGAGATTCGCAGGCGGCGTATCGGTCATCTCTTCCCACCAGACGTCGCCGTCCGGGGTGAGCGCGACGTTCGTGAAAATCGTATTTTTAGCCATCGAAGCCATGGCGTTTGGGTTCGTTTTCACGGACGTACCCGGCGCGACGCCGAAGAAACCGGCTTCGGGATTGATCGCGTAGAGGCGGCCGTCGGCGCCGGGCTTAATCCAAGCGATGTCGTCACCGAGCGTCGTAATTTTCCACCCGGGAAGCGTCGGCACGAGCATCGCGAAATTCGTCTTTCCGCAAGCCGAAGGAAAAGCGGCCGAAACGTAGTTCTTCTTTCCTTCGGGCGATTCGACGCCGAGGATGAGCATGTGTTCGGCGAGCCAACCGTCTTTCGCGCCCATGGTGGATGCGATGCGGAGGGCGAAACATTTTTTACCCAGGAGCGCGTTTCCGCCGTAGCCCGATCCGAAGGACCAGATCTCTTTGGTCTCGGGATACTGCACGATGTACTTCGTGTCTTTATTGCATGGCCACTTCAGGTCGGCCTGGCCCGGCGTGAGCGGAAATCCGACGGAGTGTACGGCCTTCACGAAGTCGCCGTGATCACCGAGAACGCGGAGGGCGTCCTCACCCATCCGGGTCATGATTCGCATATTCACGACGACGTAGGGAGAGTCGGTGATTTCGACGCCGATTTGGGAAATCGGGGAGCCGAGCGGTCCCATCGAGAACGGGACGACGTACATCACGCGGCCGCGCATGCAGCCTTTAAAGAGGGGGTGAAGACGAGCGCGCATATCTGCGGGCGCCATCCAGTTATTCGTCGGACCGGCTTGGTCTTTGGTGGCCGAGCAGATGAAAGTGCGGTCTTCGACGCGGGCGACATCCGAAGGGTCGGAACACGCGAGGAAGGAGTTCGGGCGGAGCGCGGGATTCAATTTCGTGAATATCCCGGTCGTAACCATTTCTTCACAGAGCGCGTTCGATTCGGCCTCAGAGCCGTCGCACCAGAGGACTTTCGAGGGTTGGCAAAGATCGGCGATCTCCCCTACCCATGAAATCAGCTTCGCGTTCTTCGTATTCGGGGTCATTGACGTCATGGAAGAGTTCCTTTTCGTAAAAGCCGAGTGCCGTAAAAAGTATGAATTTCGGCTAGTAGAACGTGTTTTTCGGCAAAAGGCCAAACCATAAACGTCCACTTTCAAGCCGGCCTTAGCCGTAGTGCGCCAGAATTATTCCCACGTTTTCCCCGCGAAACACACTCTTTATTGGGCAGGTAGCCTTGGCGACCCTGAATATCATGGGGAAAAATGCCCAGATAAATTAACTTGCGCAGTGCGTCATAATTCGGTATTTAGTGGCTCGTTCATTAATGATCTCAGAGCGCAGGCGAGAATGTCCTCTCCTCCGTGACTGGGAAGATATCCACCCCTCCCCCCAAAGGTGCCCCATGAAAAAGCTCATTCTCGCCCTCTGTTTGATTTCGTCCTCCGCCTTCGCCGGTTCCCTCGATCGTGAGACTACCGATCTCCAAAAAGCGGTTCTCGGCATGGATGTCTGTACCCACCTCGGATTTCAATATCGGTACGAAATGGAAAAATGCACCTCCGGCGTAAAAAATGCGATTTTCAATAATTTGAGCGGGAAAGACTTCGTCCTTTCGATGTGCGGCGGACTAAAGTCGGAAGAACCCTTTGCTTACAGCTACTGCTTGGAAGGAATCGCCCAGTATTCCGGTCAAGCCGTGGATCTCTCCGTTTGCGACAAGGATTCGCCGGACGCGGCCTGGACTTTTCTTCGTTCGAAAGAAGCACGCCACGCCCAATGCGAAGAAACGATCCTCGTTCGCAGCGTTCGTTAATGATTCATTTGGGATGAGTTGGAAGTATGGGCGTTTTCCTCGTGGGTTGCCGCGAGGGAAACGCCCGTACGAAACGAATGAGATGGAATTATGAAATATCATCCCCGATTCATTTTTTTATCCGTCCTTCTTTTGGGCGCATCCGCCACTCTCGGCGCGGTCGACGCCCCCTCAACATTCGAGTCTTTGGCGCAGGCGAAGTATCAGGCCCTCAGCGCGGACTACACTCGAAACCCAAGCTTTAAATCGGCGTCCTTAAATCAGGGAAGGGATGGGGTCGCGAGTCCGTATATTCAGCGAAATTACGGCGAGGACTATAATAACGCCGCTCCTTACGCACCCGCGGTCCTAGAGCGAATCGTAGATTTTCACATGCTTCCTTACAAAGTATTTCGCCTCGCCTTTCTCGGCTACCAGAACATCCTTCGAAATCAGCGAGTCCAAATCAAAAATCAGAACGTATTGACGGTCGTGAACTTCGACGAGTCGATTCAGTCGCGAAGGCTTTATGTTTTCGATTTGAAAAATAATCGGGTGCTCTTCAACACGTTTGTTGCCCACGGCTATAAATCGGATGAAAACTTCGACGGCATTCCGGAGCGATTCAGCAACACCCCGAATTCTAATGAAAGCTCAGTGGGATTTTTCCTCACCGGAGTGCGCGCGGGCCCTTCGAGTCATTTCCGGTACATGACTCCGGTCATGGGCATCGATGGATCGCTCAACGACCAAGCCCAAAACCGCGCGATCTTAATTCACGAGTGGAAGGCGCTCGACATCAATACACTAGGAGGCGCCAGCCGCTGGAGCCCGCTTTACGGGGCGACTGAGGGCTGCTTCGGACTACCCGCCTACGATTCGGGACGATTTTACGGTTTGCCCGATCGCCCCTTGAACGATTTAATTATCGACACCATTCTCGGACGTTCTCTGCTTTTCTCTTATAGCTCACTCGTCGATTTGTCGTCCGAGTCCCTTTACCTGAGTGAACCGAAATAGGTGATTTAAGCGAGCGAGAACCCGAGCACGTTCTCTAGCGCATCCATCGCCGCATGCACTTCGAGAAATAACTTCGGATCGCCCAGATCATCGAACAAAAGTCGATCGCGGTAATGCTTCCCGATCCACTCCACGAGCGCCCGCTCGCGGTCGACGGTGAGCCAAGCACCCGGATGAACGTCCGCGACTTCCCCGTCGGTGAGCGCCACGCGTAAACGCAAGCAAGCCGGTCCGCCGCCATTCTGCATCGACTCGCGCACGTCGAAGTAATGCACTTCCTTCAGCGGCGTCTTTCCATCGGCGATGAGCGCATCGGTAGCGCGCTTCACACTCTCCGTCTCGCGGCACTCCTCCGGACAAATCATCGCCATCCGACCCGGCGCGAGCGTCACGAGCTGCGAGTTAAAGAAATAACTTTTAATCGCGTCGTCGAGCGGAACATCCGCGTCCGCGATCTCGAGCACATGCAAAGGCGCCCCGCCGGAAACTCCCGACCAAGCCGCACGCATCGACGCGATCACCGCCGACTGATCCGCATACGCCCGCTCGTGCAGTAAAATCACGTTCTCATTCGCCACCGCGACGACGTCGTTATGGAAAACGCCAGCATCGATTGCATCCGGATTCTGCTGAATCATGAGCGCGCGCTCGGCCACGAGCGAATGCGTCGTCGCGACCACGTTCGACGCTTCGAACGTCTGACGGGCTGGGAATTTTTTTGGCTTTACCAGGGCGCCATCCGTAAGGACTGATCCGCCGTAAGCAAAAAGCTCGAGGCCGGCCGAACCATGAGACTGAGCAAGCCGCGAATGATTCGCGGCTCCTTCATCCCCGAACTGCGGCAGCACCGGATCGTGGTGGACGAAAGACGACCCGGTGAAAATCGTACGCAGGTTCGCCGCCGTCTGCTTCGGCTCAAGCGAACGATGGAATTTCGAAGAGAGGTTCGCCGCCGTAAAATGCGCCTTCCCATCACTGGAATCGAGCGAAGGCGTAAACGTCGCCGCATTCGCGACCCACATCGAAGACGCCGAATAGCAGGCCGAAAGAAGCTGCGGCACGGAACGAAACGCCTTCTCGATCACCGAATGATCGGTGCCCGCATAACCGAGGGCGCGGAGAGTATCGAGACGTGGGCGCTTGAGCGGCGGAAGAATTCCTTGCAGGAGGCCTAAGTCGCGAAGGCGGGCCGCCTTGGCCAAACCTTGGAGCGCGGCTTTTTTCGGATTCGAAACGAGCTTCGCGTTACGCGTCGACGCGACATTCCCGAAGGAAAGCCCCGCATAGTGATGCGTCGGTCCGACTAGGCCATCGAAATTAGCTTCACGCATCCGAAAAGCTTCGCGCGCGCAGTTCGAAAAAGGAACCCCTAAACGTAAAGAAGCGGGATTCCCCTCCCCGCTTCTGAGGAGAACCCCGCCCTTTATGCCTTCCCCTGAATTTAAAGGTCGGCAGTCCTGTAAAAATTTTATCGCTCGGCAATGGTCGCTACGGTGATCGCTACGGTCTCCGGCTGAGCGACCGGCGCGGAAGCGCGAAACTCGATGGCGTGAAACAAAGCGAAGATTCCGTATAACCCGGTGGCTAATCCGATGATCGAAATCCCGTAAGTGTCATCCCGCATTGGCTCCAGACCTCCTCGTCTCGCAGTCTATTATGCGGGCGCTGTGCCAGCCGTTTTCGAAAGTCCGCTCTAGCCTTTTCAAGGACTTACGTGGCATCTCTCCTCGGGCGATTTGCACCGCTTATACGCGAAGGGCCAAAACGCCACCGGGCCCTTCGGGAGCACTCCCATTTCCTGAATGCTTAGGCTAGGTTAAGGACCGACCCCGAACTGTAACTCTCAGAGCTCCAGGCGCGTATTACTGGTGTGAAGAAATGGGATTGGAAAACATCGATTGAACCCTACGGACGACCGAAAACTTTCCCTCGAGGATCGACTGAAAAGCCGCTTTCTCGCGGGCGGCTCGGGCGATGCGAAAGCGTACGGAGAATTTCTCGAACTCTCGGCGAAAATCATCCGCTCGAATCTCCGGAAAACGATTCCGTCCTCACTGTCGCATTCGCGGGATCTTTTGGAAGACCTAGTCCAAGACGTTCTCCTCGCGATTCATCAGAAACGACACACCTTTCGCCCCGACTATCCGCTCCTGCCCTGGCTTTTCGCGATCGCCCGCCATCGCTGGATCGACATCGCCCGCATGCTCTCCGTTCGCCCGGACCTTCTGAATTGGGAGGAATCGGACTTCTCGCTCTTACCGGACGCGGGAGCCGCGGATCGCACGGAACGCGCAGAAGCAGAATTCGAAGCGAAGGAAAGGGTCACCGATATGCTTGAAACCCTTTCCCCGAAGCAGCGCGACCTCATCCGCATGGCGAAACTCGAGGAACTCCCGCTCGCGGAAGTCGCCGTTCGTCTCGGCATGAGCCTTTCCGCGGTTAAGGTCGGCG
>JBBQMV010000199.1:0-5582 GCA_038329315.1 Bdellovibrionia bacterium
TTCGGGGTTTGATCTCAGCTTGAACAAGCTGCTTTCCGGCCGAAAGGTCACGGGTCTCCAAGCGATTCACCAGGAACGGTCGGTCGTTCTCTGGGTCGACGGTGGATATGGGCTCGTTTTAACCCTGATTCCGGCGCTTCCGGAGGCCCTCCTCGTCGAGGGGCGGCCTGGGGATTTAAAGGCTGGGCATACCGTTCCGATCGTCGGGCGGAGTCGGACCTCGAAAGTGGAAGCCGAGGGCGGGACCTATACGGTTCCGGATGGTGCGGGGTCGCCGCTGAATTTAGCGATTCGGGCCGGGGTGCTCGATTCGCTGAAAACCTATTCCGCGGCTTCGCGCGAAGATACCGACCTCGAAGCGTTCGAGCTTCGCCTCACCCGTCTTCGGTCCCGGATTTCCCAGGATTTGAAGCAGACGAAGACCCGGCTAGCCCAAAACGAGAAGACGTTAGTCACCGCCGAGGCCGAGGCGGACTATCGCCACCGGGGCGATCTTTTAAAGTCGGTCATGGGTTTGAACCCGCCCCTTTCCGCTGCCGGTACCCGTAAGGTTACCGACTGGGAAACTGGCGAAGAAACCGAAATCGCGTGCGATCCGAAGCTCGGGCTGAAGGAACAAGTCGAGAAATTCTATTCACTCGCGAAGCGGAAGGAGCGTCGGATTTCCGAGGCTACTCTTCGGATCAGTACGTTCGCGGAGAAGCGCGCGAAGCTCGAAGCGCTGAGGGCCGATCTCGACCGAGTCGCGCTTTCGGCGCTTCGGGGGAAACTCAAGATCGCGGAGCTTGCGCCGTTCGAGGCCCGCTTCGGTCTCGCGGCCGGTGCGCCCGAGTCTGCAGAAGCGAAAGCGGTTCAGGGAAAAGGCACCGTCGGCAAGGGCGGTTGGACGGGAAAGACCTTCCTTTCGCGCGAGGGGCTCCCGATCCTCGTCGGCCGCTCGAAAGACGAAAACCTCGAGCTCACGTTTAAGTTCGCGCGCGGGAATGACCTTTGGCTGCACGTTCGCGGAAAGCCGAGTGCGCACGTGGTGATTCCTCTGCGGGACAAGAAGAACGCCTCTTTAGAGACGCTGCTCGATGCCGCTTACCTCCTCCTCCATTACTCGGGCGGAGCCGAGTGGGGAAAAACGGAAGTCGATTACGCGGCGAAGAAGTACGTAAAGCGGATTCGCGATTCGAGCGAGGCATCCTATACGAATAACAAGACGCTGATCGTGGACGTGAATAAGGCGCGACTGCAGGAACTGCTGAGTCAGGAAATTCTTTAGCCCGCGGTCTGATCGGATTTTTTTCCGATATCGGCGAAGGTTAGCCGCCGCATTTCCTTTTTTTCGCGATTCGAAAATCAGCATACGAACTGGCATCTGACTTACCGTGCCCATCGGCAGTACGAAGATGCGTCGAAAAACAGAAAGAGCCGAACAAACCTTCGCCAATATCGGATTTTTTTCCGATCACGTGTCTACCGGACGAAATGCTTCACGACGTATTCGAGCGCTTCGTCCTTCGTCGCGAGTTTTTTCTCGAGTGCGAGATCGTCGACCACCCGCAGGATGTCCGAGAACTGCGGACCCGGAGAAAACCCGAGACCTACGAGATCACCGCCGGTCAGTAACTTTTCCGAAGGCGGGCCGGACATCGCTTCTTCGCGAAGCTTTCGAAGGAAACGATACGCCATCAGATTTCCATCGTTCACGCGCGCAATCGCGCGGTGGAGCTGGAGAAGTTCGTCGAAATAGGGCTCGAGCACGAATCGCCGAAGCGTCGCTTCGCGCATCTGGAATGCATGATTGAACTTCGGAAGGCCGAGAACGAGGTCGATGACCCGATTCTTATCTTCGCCCGAGAGTCGCAGGCGATCGCATGCACCCTGAATGAGTTTTTCTGGTTCTTCGCCGCCAGTCTCCGATAGCGCCGCCGCGAATACGAGCGCGGTCGACCGCACTCCCCCATCTTCAGAAAGCGCCGCAAAGACCTGCGGCTTCACTTTCGCGACTTCGGGAAGCCAGAGCGAAACGACGCCGAGCTCGCGAAGCATCGCGATCGCGTCCCCGGGACGTGGACCCTTTAACATGGCGGCGAATTCGTCGCGAACCCGCTCGGCCGAAACTTTCCGAGTAAACCGCGCATTCTCGAGGAGCGCGCGCCAGGTCGCCTCTTCGATTTTAAAACCGAATCGGACGGCGAACCGTACCGCGCGGAGGACGCGGAGAGCGTCTTCTTTTAGACGGGCCGTCGGATCCCCGATCGCACGGATCTTCTTCGCTTGGAGATCGAGAAATCCGCTCACGCAGTCGAGCACCCGGCGTGTTTTCGGATCGTAGAATAGGCCGTTAATCGTAAAATCGCGCCGACTCGCGTCCTCTTCCGGGCCGGCGAATCGAACGGACTTCGGGTGGCGGTAATCCGTGTACTCCGCATCTTCGCGAAAGGTCGCGATCTCGATGATCTCGTCCCCGAACGGAACTTTCATTACTCCGAAGGCGCGACCGACATCGATCGCATTCGGAAAGAGCTCCTCGACCTCGTCTGGTGTCGCGTCCGTCGCAATGTCGAAATCCTTCATCGGAAGTCCGAGCAGCGCGTCCCGTACCGCCCCCCCGACGAGGTACGCCGAAAAGCCTGCGCCCGTCAGCCTCGCAATCGCTTCCTTCGCGGAGGCAGAGAGCGGAAAATTCTTCTCAATCGGGATCCACTTCGAGAGGCTGACCTTCGACGGAGTAGGGGCTTTTAAGGATGGTGTCGGCTTCGAACCGCTCGGGCGCTTCGGTGCCTTCGGTTTCTTTTTGCTCACGACGTTTTCCTCGCTTGGCCGTTTTTACGGGCACGTGGGTGGAAGGTAAAGTCATCAGTGGACTCTTTACCGCCGGCTCGGAGGACAGTTCTTCGGCGTGCGCCGACGCCCCCCCGCCGATCAAAACTAAAACTAGGCCGATGTGGAGAGGGGACGATCGCATGCCGTTTCATTCTCCTCTTCTCCCTCCTCTTTTTCAAATCTCGAAAAAATCGGCGAGTAGGACGCACGCGGTCTTCTCCTTCGACTCTTTCAGTACGGTTTCCGAGCGCGAAATCAGATCCAAAACGAGATCCCGAACTTTCACGACGTCCGACTCCGATAATCCCATGACGAGTGAATAGTGGAGATCGTTCGGGCGCGGCTCTTCCATCGCCTCGACCGCGCGCTTGCGCCAATTTTCGTGGTGCTTCGGAAGCATGACCGCCCCCGTCGGAAGGTGCATCCGGGTTTGGCCGAGCGTGAGTTCTCCGCCGTTTTCCTCATGAAGCACACCCGCTTCGACCAGAAAATCGACGACGGCGTCGACCCGCCCCCGGGAAAGTCGCATATGCGACGCGATCGTCGCACGGCGGTTGGTTGCCGAAAGCGCCGCGAGGATATGGATCGCCGAATAGATCCATGAGCTGTAGTACTTCGTTTGGTCCGCCGCGGAGAGCGAAACCCCCGCTTTCACGCGATTTGTAATTTTCGCGCGGGCCGCGAGACGCGCATCGATTTGGGAATCGAAATACCGGATGAGCGCGTGATCCGACGCCTTCGCGCGCTGGACAAGGATGAGAAAATACTCCGTCTCCTCGCCATCGAACCCGAGAAACGCCGAGGCCCGATACGCCTGCTCGAGGCTGAGCTCCGGCTTGCCGTTCAAAACCTGGGATAAGAAGGAGGGCTGACACCGAATATGGGCCGCGAGCCGTCCCCGCACGCCCTTTTCCGCTTCCGGGCGGCGGAACCACCCATTCAAAAATGCTTTGTAATTTCGAGACTCAAAGACATTCATTTATAAAATTATACATTTTTATACCCAAAATTATTTATAAAAATATATCAGTTAAACGCGATGAGTCGTAGAAGTGTTTTATTCCAAGCGATTGGAATGAAGACCTCAACCGAAAAGGGAAATTCTATGAAGACGAAATTCGCGCTCCTCGCTCTCTGCCTCACGATTTCTAGCTCCTTCGCTGCCGATCGGTTCACGGGCCGAGTGATCGACTGCCCGCCCGATGGCGTAAAATCAAAATGCTACGATACGATTCGCTTTGGCTCCCAGCCCGTTATCGCACTCACCGCAGATGACCAGTCCGCGCTCGCGTTCGAGATTTCCAGCGCAAATCGTGGGGCGCTCGGCACTCTAGAATCGGCGTTCCACAGCGCCACGCTCCCGTCCGCGAGCATGATTTGCAAATTTCTCGGCTATACCCAAGCGATTAGCTACAGCGCGAACTCGCATGACTACGCCGTTAGCGCGATCCGCCTTCAATACGTGGACGGAGTCCTCCAAGATCTTCGCCCGGAATATTTCTTCGAGATCCAGTGGTCGGACGGGTCGTCCTACATGACCCTTCGTCCACAGACATTCGATCGCGTTCGCTGCCAATAAAACGTTCAAAACTCCGGGCTCCGGCAACCAGCCGGGCCCGGGGTTAATACCTGATTAAATTAGTATACTTTTCAATTCCCCTCTGATAAGACTGGGCCGATTTATGAAAACCGTTATTTCCGCTTTTTTTGCGCTCTTCCTATCCTCCTTTGCCTGGGCCGGCCCCGGATCTTCTGGCGGGGGCGGCGGAGTCGCATGTGTCGACGACGTGTTAAAGCCGGGAACCCATTACGCCGATTTTTTCAAACCGAGCTACCAGCCGAAAGGCGAAGCGAAATTCGTCTGGGTGCTCGATTACTTCCAGTCGAAGATTCCGCGAAACGATGGCCGGATCGAAGCGTCCTTATTTGATAAACCGGGCCTCACTGAAAGCGCAGCGATCGACACGTTTACCCACGAACTCGGTCGATGGGACCGACTCGCTCTTCATTTTACGGCCATCCTTGGTGAAGATATCGGCGAAATCCAGAACTGGATTGATACCCCGCTTGAGACCTATGCCGATTCCGGCAAGGTTTATCTCCTCCCACACGGCTGCCACTATGTTCAGTTGGCCTTTCGCCAAGACGAGACGCTCTACGGCGACAGTCGGTGGATTCGGAAAATGCGTCCAGCCCAGCGAGCCGCACTTCGGATTCACGAAGCGCTTTACCTCGCTTATTACCGGAGCGTCCAGGCTGCAGCCACGAACGATAAGTCTATTCATCTTGAATCCGCTCCCGTGCGTGTTCTCTTTTCGATGGTGAGTAATATCGTTCCGAAAATTTCCGACGAGTATTTCATACGGACCCGAAAAACATACGTTCTACTCCGCGACACTTTTTCGGAACTCGCCGGGTGGCATCTCACCTACGAGATCCAACCGGTCGAAGCGTTAATGGTCGGAACTCTCCTCAGTGGAACGATCGTGAATGGTAAAGAAAGTGACGATTTTTCGGCCGACCGAGCGGAGCTCTGTTTCGACCGGGTAGACTCGCTCGTCTCGGAAATGCACCATACGATGCAAGTGACCTCGCTAAGAGACGTCTTGGTAGAATCGGCGAAACGGCTTCCGAATCCCGAATGCCTTCTCCAGTCCTACGTCCTGTCCAGTCGTTCGCGCACCGCTTTCGCGACCATCTCAGGACTGCTTGAAGAATGGGTCGGGGACGAGATCGTAAACCGCGCGCGGCTTTCGGCGGAAGAAGTC
>JBBQMV010000200.1:0-5557 GCA_038329315.1 Bdellovibrionia bacterium
GCGTACTCGGTGAGCGTCCAAAAGAAGAGGCCCGCAAAACCGTACAGAGCGAAAATCGCTACGACGTTCGCATGCACCGCGAATGAGCGGTAAATCAGTATGCCAATGATGGGTAACCAAAGAATCGCGGGCATCGCCGGATGGACGTGCGAAAACCGCTCGAGAAAATCGTTCTCGAAGATCCGCACACTGTCGCGCGGATAGACTTTGCGATCTCCGTTCGGATGCAGAGTCGGGATCGGGGCAGGAACTCCAGTGGATCTGACGTGGTGCGCTTGATGCATTGCTCGGTCGCCTTTCCCAGTTCTGTATCGCGCCTCGAGTTGTCAGGCAATCCCCGAGCTGATACGACGCCTATCAACTGGAGACCTGAACTTGACGCTCCTAATCATCGTTACTGCCCTCCTCGCTGCCGGTGCTTGTGCCGGAATCTTTTGGCTCGCTGGGATCATCCGGAATCAGAACTCGGCGAAGGATTTAACCCCTCTGTTAATGGATCTTCAGGAACGCATTTCGCGCACGATCTCGGATCTCCGCGAATCCACTTCGGAAAAACTTTCGAAGACCCAACTCGAAGCCAGCGAACGCCTCGACCGCACCCTCGCCCAAAACCGCGCGGAACTCGCCCAGGGACTATCGGCCACGACCGAAACCCTAAACCTCCGTTTTCAAGGCCTGGAAACCCAAGTCAGCGACCGCCTCACGAAAATCGGCGTGAACGTGGAAGAGAAGCTAAATGCTAATCTCAAAGAAGGCTTCCAGCACTTCGAAAAAGTGCAGCAGCACCTCGCTTCCGCGGAATTGAAACTCCAAGAGCTGAACCAAGTCGGCCGCTCGATCCAAGACTTGAACTCCCTCTTAAAACTCCCCCACCTCCGCGGTTCGTTCGGCGAATCGACGCTCGAAAAACTTCTCGCCGACTTTCTTCCGATCGGTTCCTACGAGACCCAATACGCGATCGTTCCGAACTCGCCGGAACGCGTGGACGCGATTGTCCGCCTCGCGCGCCAAGTCCTCCCGATCGATTCGAAGTTCCCACGTGAGCAAGTCCTCCCCCTCTTCGAATCTGATAATCCCGCGGACCTGGAGTCCGCCCGCAAAGTTCTCGCCGACTTCGTGAAGAGTGAAGCAAAGGACATCGCGAAAAAATACATCCGCCCAGAACACGGCACTACCGACATGGCTCTCCTCTTCTTGCCCTCGGAAGTCCTTTATTTCGAAGTCATTCGGAACGTCGGCCTCTTCGAAGAACTCTCGAAACTCAAAGTCTATCCGGTCTCTCCGAACACGCTGGCGATGGGACTCCACTCGGTTTCCGTCGCGCAGGAATATTATGAGATGGCCCGCGGAGTGGAAAAAACGATCGAAGACGTGAAGAAGGCGCGCAAAAACTTCGAGCACTTCGAAAAACGTTTCGACGATATCGGAAAGGGCTTGAAGAAAGCCCAGGAAGCTTTTGAAACCGCGAACACCCATCTCAATCGATACGAGTCGAGCGTGTACCGCTTGATCGGCGAAGACGCCGCTGTGGCGGCTCCGGGAGAAGTCCTTCCCGAGCCGCCGACCAATACTACCGGTACTACCGGATCCTTGTTTTAAAACGCGGTCGGGAACGACTTCTTCATCTCGACGTTGACGGTATCGATGAATTCGCGATTGATGCGCTGTACGTCACCGAGCTCTTTCGACATATTCGCGTTGTTGAAGCCGCCGGGCAGCGAAGCTACGCGCTTCATACGACCGTTAATGTCAGAGAGAATCGCATCGACGGTAGCACCGGCGAGCTTTCCTTTCTGGCTCTTCACGAGCGCGTTCGAGAAGTAGTACTTCCAGATGTGGAAACGCGCAGGCGCGAGGAGATCGTGGTCGTCGCGTGGATCGACACCTCTCCAAGTGCCGAGCTGATTCGAACGCTCCGTGAAGTCACGGCTCGTCGCGATCACGCGTGGATCCGAAGCGTGATTATTCCGTGGGCGGCACTTCGGCGAACTCTTGTTCGGGCACTCCGTAGGGGAACCTTCTGGGTTGGCCATGAAGCCCGTCAGATAGAGGCCTTTCGCGACCGCATCCGGCTTACCGGTGTAGAGAACCGCAATACAGTCCGCGAAAAATTCGTGGTACGGCATCAGAAGGGCTTGAATGACGCCTTCGGGGCTTTGCACAGAGGTATCCATCGTCTTCGCGATCAGCGCCGACCATTTTGCGTCGGCATTGATCTTCGTAAGCGTGGCATCGAGGATCGAGTGACCGAATTCGTGCGCCCAAACGGCTGGCGAATAGACCGGGTTCTTCGAGTAGTTATTGAGAACGAGCTGATACGGAACGTTCAGCGAGATATCCGATGGATCGAAGAATGCGTTGTCGAATTGGTCGACCATGCGGAACGTAATCGAGTGCGGCGCCGGAAGCTGGCCGGCGACCATGGATTGAATTCCGGTAACGACCTGTGCGCCGATGGCGACTTTCTTACAGTCGATGTCTTTACCTTGGACGATCTCTCCCATGCCGAGATCGATACTGTTATCGATCGTGGAAAAAGGGACCGGGGTCAGGCCTGGACAAGTGAGACCTGCGGACGCCGAACCGGCGGCCAAAATCGTGAATAAGCTAAGAACGCTGAAACGGGTGATCTTCATGAATTACTCCTGCGCGCCTTGTAACGAAGGTCCGAGAAACGCACAAGGTTTGGGGCCTAGTTTTTTTGATCATTGATCAGTATTTTCGCTAATGATGACGCGGCCCACTTGATGCGCAATGTTGACGCGTACTCTCATTTTAAACGCGCTGAGACACGGAATTCGAAATCCCGGGTTATTGCACATGAAAAGAAGCGAAGACGGTAGCCCTAGGGAATGACTGAATGCGTCATTTTACTTGGTGGCGATCAGCCCGATCCCGAGCTCAGTCGCAAACGCACGCACGTCCGCTTCGGTCGTTTGCCAGGAGGTCATCCAGCGCACGACGACAAAACCGCGATCGGCTTCGGACTCGTCCCAGGTATAGAACGAGAACTTCGCTTGGAGCGGCGACACGATTTTCCGAGGGATGCGCGCGAAGATCGCGTTCGCCTGGACTTCCTGGGTGATCGTGACGCTCGCGCCACTCACCTTCGAAACTTCCTTCAGGAGAAGGCTCGTCATCGCATTCGCGTGCTCGGCGTTCTTTCGCCAAAGTTCTTGGCCGGCGCCGCCGTCAAAGAGCGAGAGCAATTGGGCGGAAAGAAACCGCATCTTCGAAGCGAGCTGCATCGACTGCTTATGCGTATAACGAAGGTCTTCGCCGTAATGAGCGACGTAACTTTCGGACAGCCCGATCACCGCTTCGGCGCCGAGTAACCCGTTCTTCGTCCCGCCGAACGAAATCACGTCGACTCCGACGTCCGTCGTACATTCTTTCAGCGAACACTTCAGCGAGGCGGCCGCGTTCGCGATCCGCGCGCCGTCCATGTGAAAAATCAGCCCTTCGGCCTTCGCACACACACCGAGCGCCTTCAGCTCCGCGATCGAATACACGGTGCCGAGCTCGGTCGACTGCGTGATCGAAATCGCACGTGGCTGCACGCCGTGGGTATCTCCGCGACGCGAAAGTTTCGAGCGAACCATCTCCGGCGTGAGTTTCTGGTTCTTTGAGGGCACGGTGAGGAGCTTAAAGCCTCCGACACGTTCCGGCGCTCCACATTCATCGACATCGACATGGGCCTTCTCGACGACGATCACGCCCTCGTAGCGTTTTAAACACGACGAAAGTGCGACGACGTTCGCACCTGTTCCGTTAAATACCGGGAAACCCACAGCATGCGAGCCAAACTCCGTTTTCAGCGTTCCGCGCAACATCTCCGTCCACGGGTCCGCGCCGTAAGCCGGGCTGAATCCGGAATTCGCCGCCGTGATCGCCTCTAAAACAAGCGGATGCACCCCGGAGTGGTTATCGGACCCGAAGGAGATAATGCTCATCTTAAGTTCAGATCGGGGTTCACGCCGTTATTCAACGCAGTCGCGAGTGCCATCCACTGAAGTTCGAGGAGGGCTGGCATCCATGCGAGTGGAGACGAGCCGAACACGCCGACTTGGTGGGTCGATTTGATTTCGTCGTTCCGCGGATCCTTTGGCAGCGAAATGTGCCAGAGGGAGTCCTTCTCGGTCGTCGAGAACATCGGACCGTGGAAGAATTCTTCGGAACCGAATGCACGCACCGGAAGGCGCGCCATTTCCATAAGCTTCAGCGCGCCTTCGCGTGCGAGCCATTCGCCTTCCCACTCGCCGACGAGAACCGACGGTCCCTTGCCTGCACGGCGGCGGCAGAGATCGAGCGACGGCGTCGGCAACGACGTGAGGGCTTCCCACTCTTCGACGCATTTGTCGCCGAGGAGCAAAGAAGTCACCGCGCAAATCGCGCCGGTCACCGCCATCGTATGCGGTTCGACGCGTTCGATCGGCGTCGTCGGAAGGAGATACTGAGCACAGGGCGCTTGCGCGACGCCCTGGGCGGAAACCTGAACCGTGAAAGCGCCGAGAAGATCAGCGAGTTCGAGGGCCTGGATCGTCGGACCACCGCTCGCGCGGTGGGTGAACGCGAAAACCCAGTCACCCTTCGCGGGCTGAGCGTCGACGCCGACGTGGGTCGATGGACACGCGATAATCGGCACGCGCTTCCGCGTGCGGTCGCGCTTTAACGTCAGTTGGCAGAGTTTCGCGGCGATGTAGGAAGAGCCGAGTCCGAAGAAAAGAATCCGCTTCGGACCGCCGTGCGGGAAATCGCGGCTTTCTAAAGTCGAAACGCGCTGAGAGATTTCGCGCCAGTGGTCCTTCTGCGCGCGCATCGTTTGTTCGACGACGGTCATGCTGGCGGTTTCGGAATCGGGCGAATTAATCTCGGTATTCAGTTCGGTCATGTGCGGGTAGTTTCCTATTTTTTTAAACGTTCGGCGAGCTCCGCGAAAAGGTGCACTTGCGAGACGCAAGCCTTCCGCAGATCGCTCACGAGTAAGCTTTCGTTTTCGCCGTGGGCATTCGTGTACGGATCTTCGACACCGATCAAAAGCGCCGGCACGCCACCCAGCGCTTCCGCGAATGGTTTCACAAACGGAATCGAACCGCCGCAACCGTTCATCAGCGGCTCTTCGCCGTATCCTTTTGTCATCGCAGAGATCGCGGCTTCGAACGCGGGACCCGACGGATCGATCGCCCACGCGCTGCCGCCTGCAGGATCGCCGCCCTTGAGCTCGACTTCGAGGCCCCACGGGCACGATTTCGCGAGGTGGGCCTTCAAAAGCTCCGCGGTTTTCACCGGATCCATGCCCGGCGCCGTACGGATCGTCACGCGCGCCCATGCGGCGTCGTTGATGATGTTCGCCGGCTGCTTCCGGGAAGAGGCCTGGATCGCGGTGACCGTGAGCGATGGAAAACGCCAGAGTTGGGCGATGGGGTTCGGGCCTTCCGTCAGCAAAGAGGCGCCCTGGACCAGACCGACTTGTTCGCGGAAGAGTTTTTCCTCGTAGGGAATCTTCTTCATGTTCGCGATTTCGAGATCCGTGAGTGGCGTGACCATCTCGCGAATA
>JBBQMV010000201.1:0-5547 GCA_038329315.1 Bdellovibrionia bacterium
GAAAAGCTATATCGAATTACGGCTGATTACACCCTTAAGTATAAAAAGGCGCCCCAGCAGTCCCGCTACATCGATAACGTGGCAAAACATTTTGGGTTCACCTTACGAGTCACCTATAAGGCGCCTGAGCCAAAGATCGAAACTGAGATCGTCGGCTTCACGGGGCAGGCGACTACGTATGATAATCATTTCGAGAGTCCCACCTACTTTGGCGAAGGCTGCAAAGGGACTCAAGCTCCAGTGGGTATCTATGAAATTTTTCAATTTCAAATGAAGTACGACATACAGGCATTTTATATGCCCGGAATCCAGTTTCCACCGGGCATGCCAGTTCCGCCCGGATATCCGGAGACCCCACCCTCTGCCTCCATCCAGATCCAACTCCAAGGGCAGTCCCACAGTTTGGGTTGGAACTATACGACGGAGGGGCCTTCTTGCGCCATGACCGACACTCCAGCCAAGGAAGCGGATACGTTTTTGTCCTTCGTATTTGATCCGACTAAAATCGAAAAGCGGGGCGCCGAACTGATTGAAGACCATCAGACCGAGGACCAGGACACGAACAGCGGTTGGATCTACACTTTTGTTCGGGTGAACTGATTTGAAGACCGAAGGCGGGCATGCACGTATCCTCTAGACGGACCTATTCTCTCCCGCTACATTCTAGCGATGAAAAACTTTTTGATCTCCGCTTCGTGTTTCCTCCTTCCCCTCACTGCCTGCGCTTTCGGGGGCGGCCAAAAAAAGGCCGACCTTTCGTCCGATAAAGGAAAACTCGGTTATGCGATCGGTCAGCAGATCGGCCGCCAGCTGAAGGGGGCGAATCTCGATCTCGATCGCGACGCCCTGTTTACCTCGATCGGCGACGCCCTCGATGGAAAAGAATCCCGCCTCAGCCCGAGTGATATGCAGGCGACGATGATGAAGACCCAACAAGCCCAGGCCGGGAAGATGGGCGCGGAAGCCAAAGTGAACAAAGATAAAGGCGACGCATTTCTCGCGGCCAATAAGTCTAAACCGAACATCAAAACGACCGCATCGGGCCTTCAGTACGAAGTGCTCAAAGCTGGCAAGGGAAAGTCGCCGAAGGCTTCGGACACCGTTAAGGTGCACTACGTGGGAACGCTCATCGACGGTACGAAGTTCGATAGCTCAATCGACCGCGGGCAACCTGCCGAATTTCCACTCGGTGGCGTGATTCGGGGATGGACCGAAGGACTTCAACTGATGAAGACCGGCGGGAAAACCCGTTTCTTCGTGCCGTCCGACCTCGCTTACGGGGAACAAGGCCGCCCTAGCATTCCGCCGAACTCGACGCTGATCTTCGAAGTCGAACTCCTCGAAATCACGAAGGCGAAATAGTAAATTACTGGCCGACGCACTTGCCGCGAGCAAGGGAGCGGAGCTTAAAGAGCTCGTCTGACCATACGACACCTTCGAATGGATAGACTTGGTCTTTATGTTCCGCGACGAGCTTCGGTGCCGGAGGTGCTTCGTGACTCGCCGACGACTGGGTCATTCCGACTTGGTCGGCGTTCGCCATCAGTGCGAGCTGACTGAGAAGTTCGACGCGTACGAATTGCATCTTCCGAATCGCATCCTTCAGAGCCACACGATCCGCCGACCAGGCGCTCCGGTATTCGGTGGAGAGCATCTTCTTCGCTTGCTCCGTCGAACGCTCGAGGGCCTTCGCAGCTTCCGTCCAGTGGCTCTGTACGCCGACCGCCGGGAGAACCGCCGAGATGGAACGCTGCGAAAGGTCGGCGATCCGAGCGCTTTCTTTTGCACGAGCAGCGACCGCTTCCTTCGCCCATACGGCGTAGGTCGAAAGGTGATGAGGAACCGGCGGCTCGCTCTGGGCGAGAGCTCCGTCGATTTCCTTCGCGAAAACGCCATTCCGTTTCATAAAACTCGCGAAGTCCTTCTCGACGTCCGCGTAGTAACAGAACTTCAAATTCGAAATCGAACGCACGAGGTAAACCTCTGGCTGAAAGCGATCGGAGAAGAGATCACTCGCAAGCGTCACGAGCGACCCACGAAGGCGGTCGTTCGTTCCGGTACGAAGCCATACCCATGCCAGTTCCTCTTGGGCTACTAGATAGTCGGATGACCCACGTGGAATCTTTTCGTAAAACGCCGAAGCGCCTTCCATCGACCCGGCCTGGTAAAGGAGGCGCGCGATTTGGAGGTTATACTGCGACCAGAGTTTCGCGTCGTTCTTCGCTTGGAGAACGGGCTCGACATACGTTTTCAGATCCCGACCCGCTTGGGCCAGATCTCCAGCCTTCGCCGAAGCGAGGGCCGCCGTCTTCGCGAGCGGCACGATCATTTCGTGGCCTTTCGGAAGAAGCGTCAGCATTTTTTTCGCCTTCACTCCGTCCCGCTGGGCGGCGAAAGCCTTCAGAGTCAGAATCGGAGTGCTGCGAGCCGGATCGAGAGCATCGGCCAGCTGGGCTTGGGTCGTCGTGAGTTGGATTTTCGAATCGGAGAACCACTTATCGAAGCCGAACGTCGCGAGCACGTTTTCGAGACTTTTCGAGACCGGCGAATTCACGTAGGACTGACGCTCGAGATTCGAGAGCCAGAAGTCGGTGAAGGTCTGTGGAAGATTTAATTTGAAGAGGAGATACGCCTGCATCGCTTGGGCGTTAATCTCGAACTTCGCAGGGAACTTATCCTTGAGCGCCGACCAGAGGTGCGCGGCACCTTCGTAATCTTGCTTCCCGATCTTTTGCATCCAAAGCTTCACTTCGAATGGTGTGCTGGGATCCATCATGAAGTCGGAATACATCTGAAGGACGAACGGATCGTCGAGCTTCAATGCCTTCACGTCTTGCATGAATGCGAGCGCGGGGTTGATCGCGACCTGGGCCTGCGGAGCGGCCGGAGCCACCTCGGCGCCGGCACCGACCGACTGGAGAAGCGCGTCTGCACCGCCCGAGGCATAGGCAGAACCTGAAGCGACTAAAGCGAATGCGAGGACGAGACTATTGCGTTTCATATTTTATCCTGCAGACGGACGAAGCATGAAAGGGTAAGCCACTTTCACGTTCACGCCACCGGTCGGTTTCGGGAATTTCCAAGTTAACATTTTACCTGAGATACACGACTCAACATCTGGATTTCCCAGGGAAGAGCGCGCTACCTTCGAGTAATTCAAGTCGCCTTGTCCGTTGATCTCGAACGCCATCGAGACCTGGCCCATGAGTCCCGCGTTTTTCCGGAGCCCGGATTCGTAACAAGCCCGAACTTGGGAAAGGTACTTCGCGATCGTCGCTTGGATCACCGAACGATCGAGGCCGCCTTCCAGAGTCACGTCCTGGGAGAGCGCGAGGGACGTAAGCCCCTTCCCTTCTCCCGAACCGACCATCATGTCGCCGTAACCGCCCGCTCCGCCGCCCCGGCCTTTCGTGCCGATGCCACCGAGACCCGCGACGCCCGTATTTCCGACGGTCGTCCGCTTCACACCTTCGCCTAAGCCCACGAGCGTTTCACCGCCGCTGCCTGCCGTACCGCCGGCGCCCGCACCCGCCGAAGTTTCCTTCAGCGCGATTGGCATACCGCCGAGGGCGTTTTTCAATTCTTTCTTACCGAGGAGACCGAGAAATCCGAGATTCTGCTGAATCGCGCGCTTAGCTTCCTTGGTCGCCTTTTGGAGCTCCTTCGGAATCGCCTGGAGAGACGGGTCCGCCACGGCGACCGTGTGCTGCTTTTCCGGAATTTTAATATTCACGACCTGAGGCTCGAGAACCGCGGGAGCGGCCTCTTCTGGCTTAGGGATCGGAATGAGAATGACCGCCGCCGCGACGAGTACCGCCGCTGCGAAGGCATTCCGCCAGAACGTTTCTTTCGTAACGACGTTCGCGATGACGGACGGTTCGACGACCGTCGGGGAGAGGAAGTACGTTCCGGAAGGCGTAGCGAGCTTCCAACGCTGATTGGCTAACGCTTCCGCGCGACAACCCGAGACCGGAACGACCTGGAAAGCACCGCTCTTAGACGGGACGACGCGAAAATCGAATTTCCAACCCGCGGAAAGCTCCGCCGTACGTAGTCCGTGACGCTTCCGGGCGCGCATCCGCTGTTGGGCGCGCGCTTCCGAAGTCCATCCGTAAACGGAATGACAGCCGTAGGTTTCTTCGGTTTCAACTGCGCCGAGAACCTTAAGAAGTGAACCGGATTCAGACGTGATCGAAATCATGGAGCTTCCTCACCTTGGTCCGAAGCGACGCGATCCAGAAAATTTTCGCGGAGCTTGAGTAGCCCGTCGGTTCCTTTGTCGACCTGTCCAGTAACGACCGTGATTTCAGGACGATTCAATTCGCCCTTAATCAGAAGTTCTTCGAAGTTCACGTCTTTGCCCGCTTTGTACGTCACTTTTGCCGGCGGCTCGTCGGCGAAACAAAGAGATACGAGCAGCGGAACGAGTAATGCGATCGATGTAGAAAGAACCTTCATGGTTTATTCCCTTCTTTTTGGAGCGCGAGGAGACGTCCCCGGTAATACGAAGCCAACCGCACTTTGCCGGCGGACGAATAGAGATTCTCAAGCTTGGAGAGCGTTCCGGTATCGTCCGGAGCCTTCGACAAATTCGCCAGCGCATCCTTTACGGATTCGGTCGGGGCGGCGTTCTCAAGCGAAGCGACGGCCTTCTTCGCTACCGCGTATTCAAAGACCGGTGTCGCCGAAGCAGTGATCGAATTCGCATATTCCGTATCCGCCGGCTCTTTCGCCTTCGAAAGTTCGGTCGAAAACAGATTCTCGTAGTTCTTCGCCCGCTCAGTAAATGGCGCGGAGAGCTCGGCAAGTGAGTTTTGGACGATCTTCACCTGTTCGGCATCGAGGCCATCGGGGATCGGGCTGGCGGTGATGGCCGCCGTGAGCTCGGTATACGCGCGCTTCAGACCATCGAGAAGCACGAACCGGAGGCGAAGATCCGCTTGGTTCAGCACCTTTTCGGTGTTCGTACTGAGTTTTTTCAGCAAGTCGAGACGTGCGCTAAGCTTCCGCTTCCCGTCTCTTCCGTAGAAATTAATGGCGCGCTGCTTTTCGAAACCGGTCTTAAAATCGGCGAGCGTAATGCGCGCCCATCCCTCACCCGTGTTTTCGGTCGAGGAAGCGAGGATTTTGCGAGAAGCCGGGGTCGAGCGACCGAGGACTTCGAAAGCGTCCGCGATTTCTGCTTTTACCTTTGCGCTCCAAGCGAGATTCAGAATGTTCGGCTCGAATAGTTTCGATTCGCGAATCATCACGAGAAGTGCGTCCTCGGATTCCGGGAAAGGCTTCCGAGCCACCCCGGACTTCAGAACCGCGGCCAACACGCGTTCGCGACCGGCATCATCTCCGGCAAGCTCGTAGAAAAGTGCGACGCGAAGGTTCGCCTTTAAATCTCCTGCAGACTTCTCGCGAATCTTCGCCGATTCGGCGTAGTATCCGGCGGCTTCGAGTTCCGAAGCGAGTTCCTCGGGCGTACCGACAGCACGGAGGGTCGCGATCAGCGACGCCTGGTCTTTCAGCTGAACCGAGAGGACTTTCGAGTTTTCACAC
>JBBQMV010000202.1:0-5525 GCA_038329315.1 Bdellovibrionia bacterium
CGGGCGCCCGAAGTGCGGCGCATGAGTGAAACTCCGCATTCCCCGCGAGTGGCGAAGCGTCGCGTCGACAAAAGTGCAGAGGCGCGCCCTCATCGGAGAATGACTTTCGGACCTAAGCCGATGGACCATTCGGTGACCGCCGAGCTCGGCCCGATATCCGAATCCCAGAGGTGGTAACTGCCCTCGCCGGAAAGCGAGACGCGAATGGACGGGGTGATTTCCCAGTCGCGCTCGAGGTGGAGCGTCGGTCCGTACGGTCCGCCGAGCGCTCCTTTTCCGAATGCGCCGGTGAGTGGAAAACGCAGGGCGAGCGACCAAAGCGGGTAGGCGAGAGTCACCGACGGCCCGGCGGAAAATGCGCGGTCGAGTCCGAGGGAGTCGGCGCCGGTTTTCACGAAGTGATCCTCGTAGACGAGCGCGCCGCCGACGAAGAAATGTCCGCCGAAAACCGAGGTGGCTCGTTCTGCGGTCAGCGCCGCGCGGTAACTTCGCGTTTTCGGGAGGGCGGCGCCTTCGGATTTGAAATGGTTCGTACGAAGGGAGGCCGCGAGGAGAAGGCCCGGAGCGGCGTGCGAGATGGCGAGCGCCTCGTGAAGGTAGGCGCTGCCGGTATCGACCTTGCGAAGCTGGGTATAGTGCGACGTTTCGGTAAGCGACGTCATTTCGGCGGCGGGGCGGAGGGTCCAGTAGACGGTGGCACTCGCCACCGTCGGTACGGTTTCGATTTTCGTGATGAGGATGGCGTGGGCCGGTTCTGGCTTAGGCGGTGCTTGCACGACGGGGTGAAGAATTTCCATCGGCACCGTGAAGATTTTCGGTTCGGAAAATTTTCCGACTTTTCCGTGCTCGTCGACCGAGGCGATTCGGTAAAAAATTCGACCTCTCGAATTTTCCATGCCCTTTCGGTAAGGGAGCGTCCAGTGTGGCTCGCTCGCGGAGTCCTCGGCGATCCGTGACCCGAAGTTTCGCGTACGCGCGACTTCGATTCGGTACGCTTTCGCATTCGGGACGGCGTCCCAGCGGAGCTCGATATCCCACTCACCGTCGGTTTCCTCGGCCGCGCTCGCACTCGGAAAAAAAAGATCGAAGAACGAAGCGCCGGACTTCTCGGAGCTCGACGAAGGTCGCGGCGAGTGGCGACGAAAGACCGGTGCTTGAACATTTGGCGGCGGGAGTGCGTGTGCGCGCGGAGTCGGTGACGGTTCCGGCGAGGGGGTTGGCGACGCACGGACGGTTTCCGTTTCGACGATCACGGGGGCTACCGTCGGAGCGCTCGCCGCTTCGTCCTTCGTCAGAATGGGAATTTCGATCGTCTGATCGCGGGTCACGGTGGTTTTCCCGGAGTGCGCTCCACCTTCTTCGACTTTCAGGCGAAGGGCCGCGTGGCCCGACCGACTTTTTTCGGCGGCGACGTTTTCCACTTCGAATCGCGTACCAGAATCCACCTGTACGGTGAATTCGCCGGCCGCGATTTCGATCGGGCGCTTCGTAGTGGCGCGGAACGTTCCGCGCGAAAGGGACAGCAGCAGGGGATGCTCGTTGCCTGATTTCTTCGCCTGAATTTGGAGGAGCGTTTTCGAGCCGATATCGAGCTCGGTCGAAGTGTCAAAAACCAGGCGAGCCGTCGAATCCGACAACGTCATCACGCTTTGGCCGTCATAAAGGGCTTGTCCGCCGCGCGCTTCATTCCAAACGACATCTTTCGGGTTCTGCCAACGGACGCCTCCACTCAATTCGCGAAGCCCAGCGATGCGTTCGCCAGTCATTTCCGGGAGTTCGGACTTGGGAGCGCGAAAAAGAGTGATATCATTAAGAAGTAAGAATAGTTCGATCCCGATCGCGAGAGTCCAAAGCAACGGGACGAGAAAATCACGGGTTTGACGAGAGTCGATGCGAGCCAAGATCAAGTTCCCCATTCGCTTGAAACTGCTTCTCTTGATGAGCGCGTTGGTGGTCGCATCCATCATCACGTACTTGACGCTAGCTATCAAACTCTTTCGGGACGACAAAACCTCGCTGATCTACGATTTGAACGCAAACATCGTGCGGACGATCGCGTCCGAGTTCCACTCTGATCTCGATCGTTACTCATCGACTGTCAGACTTTTGGCGCAAGGATATTCGAACCCGGACTGGCGTCGCGTGATCCTTTCGAGTAACTCCGAACTCCTCGGATTCCGCCTTTACGGGAAGGACCCCGCGGGAAAACTCGTCGAACTGAGTGCGCTCGACCGTGAAGGCCCATTTCTCGAGGAAAAAAACATCACTCCGGAGGCCTGGAAGTCGTGGACCTCAGGACTCGTCATTCCGGCAGATCTCTCGCCGGTGACGAATCCGCTTTCGCTCCAATCGAAGTTTCTCGCGCCGAACGCACCGGTCATCGTTTACGTCGAGGGCGGCGCGTTTGAGAATGCGGCGACTCCGCGGGTGCTTGTCGGAATTTTTCGCGGTGATCGTTGGTGGGCGACGCTCCGAAACCAGGGAGTGGTGACGCCTTACCTGATTAACTCCGGCGGCCAGCTGATTCTCCATCCGGATCCGGAAGCCCTCGTGCATCCCGATTTATCGGCGAACCCACTGGTCGCTCGTGCGATGGGATCACCGCTTGCGCTCGAGCTCAAAGATTTCGAGTTTCAAGGCGAGCGTTACCTTGGCGCCTACGCCGAAGTCGGAGGCGGACCGAAGATCGTTGCGACTGCGCCCGCGAGCGAAATTTTTCGGGCGTCCATGCAACTGATTAATAAATCGCTCCTCTTCGGGCTCCTGATCGTCACGATCGCACTTCTACTCTCAAGCCGAGTCGCGCGTTCGCTCACGCGTCCGATCTCGGCACTGGTCGAAGCGACGAAGTCCGTAGCCCAAGGTCGATTCGCCGATGCCGTCGCCGTTCGTTCGAACGACGAAGTCGGCGAGCTCGCAGCCGCGTTTAACTCGATGGCGGGCAGCCTCGATACGCTCCAAAAACGGCTGATCGAATCCGAACGGCATGCGGCGATCGGCCAGGTCGCCCGCGGAGTGGGTCACGAATTCGGGAATATCCTGATGCGTGTTTTCGGGAAGATCGATTTAGCGATCCTCGACACGAAAGAACCCCAAACGAAAGCCCATCTCGAGACCGCGATGCAAGCGATCGAGCGTGCAAAAATCATTCTCCAAAATTTACGGTCTTACTCGAAGACGGGTGATGCCGCCGCACCGACCGCGCGCGTACCCGTCTCGCTTTCGACGGTCGTCGACCAGACGATGACTCTCGTCCAACACGAGCTGAAGACGGGGAACATCGAAGTGAAGCGCGAGTATGGCGAAGCGCCGACGATCGAAGGTGATTCCGTTTCACTCGGCCAGGTTTTTCTGAACCTGATGATCAATTCGAAGCACGCGATGCCGAAGGGCGGTCGGCTGACCGTTACGATTCGTTCGGAGGCGAGCGAATCCGGAGTCGCGGGCGTTTCGGTCGACGTCGCCGATACGGGTGATGGGATTCCACCCGAAGTGCTCCCGAAGATTTTCGACGAGGCATTTTCCACGAAAGGCGATGGCGGCAGCGGACTCGGGCTTTCGATATCGAAAGTGATTATCGAAAGTCACGGCGGTAAGATTTCGGCGACGTCCGAACGTGGCGCAGGAGCGACGTTTAAGATTTGGTTGCCGGTGAAGGCAGCGGGGGAACGCTTCGATGGGTAATAAGTCGGATCGCTTACTAGTTCACGTTCTGGTCGTCGACGACGACGATGATAGCCGCGAAACTGCGGTAGATTACCTGAAGGCCCTCGGTTTCGAACTTGTCACCGAAGTGCAGGATGGTCGCGAAGCGCTGATCGCGCTCGAAGAAGATTCGACCATCGGATTGATTCTTTCTGACTGGGACATGCCGACGGTGGACGGGCTCACGCTTCTGAAGCGGGTCCGCGCTAACGCGAAGTGGTCCCATATTCCTTTCATTATTATGTCGAGCCCGCGTTCGACCGAGCCCGAGAAGATCGGCGCCGCCATCGAAGATCTCGTCGACGACTATATCGTGAAGCCGTTCCGGATCGATACGCTCGAGGCGAAGATCGACAAGGCCTTCGAAAGTTCGATTCACGGGCCCCAAAAAATCTGCGTCGTTGCGGACGATGATCCGGATTCGTGCGAAACGGTCGTCGAATACCTCCAGCGTTTCGGTTTTAAGCGCATCGAGACGTTTCCGGATGGTGAAAGCGCGATGTCCTTTATGTCGGAGCATATCACCGATATCGGGATGATTATCGCAGACTGGGAAATGCCGAAGGTTAAGGGGGTCGAACTCCTCAAGCTTTGTAAGCGCACGAAGGCGCTCGCGGAAGTTCCGTTTTTCATCATTACGAGTCAGGCTTCCATCGAACGCATGAAGGTGATGCAAGCGGCGAGCCTCCACGTCGATAACTACCTGCTAAAGCCGTTCACCCAAAAAGATCTGAAGGACCGGATCGACCGTACGTTCACGAAAATCCGCTTTGAGCGTGAAGTGAATGCCGCCGTCGAGAAGGGCTTCGATGATCTCGACCGGGGGCGCGCCAAAGCTGCATTGATGGGATTTCAAAAGGCGCTCAAGCTGAATCCCGAATTTGATATGGGCCTTTCCGGGATGGGCGATGCGATTTTCCGTACGAAAACCGCCGAGGCGGCAATTCCCTATTACCAGAAGGCGCTCGCCATTAACCCGAGCCGGGAAACTCACTACATCAAACTCGCTCGCGCGTACGACAAGAAGGACGAGTTCGGAAAGGCGACGAACATTCTGACCACCGCGATGAATAACCTCGTCCCGACCGCTGCGGTGTTTCTCGAATTGGCACGTCTTTATATGAAAAAAGAAATGTACCGAAAGGCCGTCGATGTGTTGAACGATGCGATGAAGATCGAACCCGGGAATAAGGCCGTCGGGATGCTCCTGATCGAAGCGAAACATGAACTCGAGAATGGACGGAAGAAGGACTGAATGAAAATTTCGATCAATAAAGATTCGACGTGCGGAAAAGTAGACGTGGCGGCCGGGGATTATATGGTTGCGTTGGCCTCCGATACCGGACAGCTCGTGTTTACCGGAGGGGGCAAGACCCACAAAGTTCCGGCGGTACGCCGGCGTTCCGCTGGAAAGACCCGGACGACGACGGTGAACTTAATTCCAGGCGGCGGCTCGACCTACAGCGTCGTCATGTCGACTCCGAAGCAGGGTGAGTGGATCGCGATGTTCGAAGTCGTGGGCGGGAAGAATAAGGACCTTAAAAAGTAGAATGTCGGAACGTACCCGGTTTACCCTTGGCCAAGAAAAGAAAATCGTGGCGCTCCTTGGAGCGGTCCAGTTTATCAACGTTCTTGATTTCATGATGGTCATGCCGCTCGGTCCGGACTTCGCGACCGCCCTCGGCATTCCGACTTCCCATCTGGGTTGGGTGGGCGGCAGCTACACCGCCGCCGCCTCTGTCTCAGGTTTGGCTGGAAGCTTTTTCCTTGATCGTCTCGACCGGAAAACCGCGCTCCTTTGGTGTCTGTGCGGGCTCGGA
>JBBQMV010000203.1:0-5464 GCA_038329315.1 Bdellovibrionia bacterium
GGCTCCAAGTTCAAAACGTAAACGCGGTAGCGGCCTGGCGTATCGAGAAACATGGGGTTGATGAAGTTGAATGCGATCGCTTGGTGCATTCCAACTTTCGCGCAGAGTGAGATTTCCGGAGTCGACCACGCATAGGCGAACGCGTCGATACGAAGATCGGTCAGAACTTTATTGATCTGTTCCCGAAGGGCCGGGACGCGGATCAGAGAAGTGAGCCCGACCGCAAAATGATTTCCGATTCGGTAAATGCGGTCGCCGAAGGATTCATCTGAAAACCATTATTCGACGAACTCTTTCGATAAGAGGAGACCGTCGATCGGGCGAAGATCGAGGTAGCGAGTGCCGGTCGGCGCGAGAATTTCGAGCATCATCCACGGAGCTTTCGCATAGGATTCGCTTTGGACCGGATCGACCGCCGCGTAAACACCGGGCCCGACTTGAGAATCGACCTTTCCGACCCGAAAGAGCGAGCTGTAATACTTGAAATATTCCTTCGCTTCCGGCGGCCGGAGTTCGAGCGGAGTGGTGTAGGCGTCGGCGGGGATATCGCCGCGTGGGGCGTCGAGTCCCGAATTACCTCGGCCACCGTAATGGTAAAAGCTGACCGGCCGCGAGAGGGTACGAACTCGGCGTGAAAACTCTTTCTGAAGCTCGGCCCGGAAGTCGGTCTGCGTAGCCGTATCGGAGAGTTTTTCCTCCCAAACTCGGTTCATCGCTTCGACTGCTTGACTCGAAGAGGCGGCGCTTTGGGGTTCGCGGTTCAGCGAATCGCTTTTCGGCGTCGAGGTGCAGCCCGAGAGGTAGCCCGTGGAAAGAACGCCCAAAGTGACGAGGATCGCGAATTTCATTCTTTAATTTTAGGGAGTTCCCCGAAATTCGCAAACCGTAAGTCTACGATTTCAGGACTGAAAGTTGACGTCGTCGGAGGTGTGGCGACGGAATTTGCGTCGGGGCAAAATCTAGGGTAAATACCCGACTAATTATGTCAAGAAACCACGCCCTCTGGTCACTCGCACCGATCCTGATTGCGACCCTCGCGGCCTCCTCGGCGAGCGCCTGCCCCAGCGCGATTCGCGCCCTTCGCACCACTCACCTCGGCGGCGCCACGATCTGTCAGGTCGCGGATCGCTACACGAAAGTTCGCACGAAACTCGCGGCCGAAGGCGCTTCGCCGGACCGGATCGCCGATGCGGTCGCCCCGCGTTTCATCAAGATCGATTTCTGGGAAAAAGTTCGCGCCGAAAAAGATTACGACCCGTGGACGGTTTACGATCCGGCTCCGATGACTTGGGGAAAATGGGAGCGGGGCCGTGAAGCGGTCGATGGTTCTGCGCGGAAAAACTTCGAAAACGGACGAACGCCGAAACTCTCGCTAAAATGGGTACTCGGCCTTCACGGAATCGACATGCAAGGGCTTCTCGAAGACGCCGGCCATTTCCGGACGGACGACGTGATCGGCGCCGCCGTCGAGCGCGCGAAATCAGTACCGACATCCCAAATCGAAACCTTGCGCAAGAACCGCTACCGGACCGCCGCGGGCGACCCGCTCGTTTCTTGGACCCAAACCGGGTGTTACGAAGACGCGGATGCCGCGTTTAAGGAAGCCCATCCGAAACCGACGCTCGATGAGCAGATTTCCGCCGCGGTGGAAGCGCCTCCGAAAAGTTTCCGCGATGCCGCCGGCGTCGAACGCCAGTGTGGATATTTCGTGTACGGCCCCCGCCTCGAAATCGAGTCCCAGCTCGCCCAGTGGGTAAAGAACGTGAACGAGCGGAGCGAAGCCGCGTATGAATCGCATTCCGCCGATCCGCTTTTAACCGCGGCGCGTGCGCAGAAGTGGTTCATCTCGATTCATCCGTTCTCCGACGGAAACGGACGTACGAGTCGCTTCGCGATGGATTATATCCTAGAGAGTGCCGGCCTTCCGCCGCCGATTCTGACCGATATGGACACCGATCTTCTCTCGACCGAATCCGAGTGGGCGACCGAGATCGGTCGCGGGATGATGCGGACGTTGAAGATTCTCGAAGCGTGCGCGAATACTCCGAGCACTCCGGGTTGCGCGACTGTCTCGACCGAAGCTATTTACAGGTGAACGACACCGGATTCAGCGGCATCTTTGGTTTCACGTCGCACATTGCCGGATCGAAGACGGTGTTTAGATTAACGCCGTGGCCTTGGATTTGGGAAGCGAGTTGGAGAAAGATCGGGACGAGGCCGGCTTCCGATTTCGCGCCGATCGCGGGACTGCGGGTCGTATCTCCGAAGCCGAATCCGTGTGGGCACATCTCGGTATGAAACGCCTTATCGGCGGTCCATCCTTGGGTCGTCATGCGGAGAAGCCCCGCGAGGAGTCCCGTACGGTCTTCGCCGTACGTACAGTGGAAGTAGGCGACCCGACCCGGAGTGCGAGCGGCCGCCATCAGATCGTTCAGCGCTTGGACGGTATAGCGGCACGGAACGTCGTCGACGATCGCGTTCCAGCTCATCGGATAGTGATGGACCTGTGCCCTTGGAAAGTGTTTCGCGAGTTCTTGAATTTCCTGCGCGACTTCGCCCTGGTTGTCATACTTGAAGATCACGAAATCCGTCGTGTGAATCGCGGCGAGTTGGGGGAGGTTCCTCAAGGTGGGTTGGCCGCCGCGAATGATACGTCCGGGAGCGTTTAGAACCTCGTGCGTATTTCCGATCGTGAGACCGGGAACTTCGTCGGTCATATTCAGCGGCAACTTCGCTTGGGCGGGTTCACGGTTACCGAGATCGGCCGTGGAACACGCCGTGAGAAGGAGGGAGGCCATCGCGAACAAACGGAGGGTTTTCACCCTCTTAGAATAGACGAGGATCACCCCGGAGAGACTCGGCAAATCTTGCCCAAGCGAAGCTCAGATTTTCGCGAAAATGAGGCTCGCGTTCGATCCGCCAAAGCCAAACGAGTTCGACATTGCGTAACGAATCGGGCGTGACACGGCTTTTCCGAGCGTGAAGTCGATTCCGAGTTCGGCGCAAATCGGATCGAGCGTTTCGACGTTCATCGTCGGTGGGACTTTCCCATCACGAATGGCAAGAATCGAAAAGAGGCCTTCGATCGCGCCGGCGGCGCCGAGGAGGTGACCCGTCATCGACTTCGTCGAACTCACGTTCGCCTTTTTCACGTCGATCCGCTTCGCGATCGCCCGTGCTTCTTCGGTGTCGCCCGCCGGAGTCGAAGTCCCGTGCGCATTCACGTAGTCGATTTCAAGTCCTGAGATTCCGGCATCTCGCAAAGCCGCATCCATCGCGCGACCGCCGCCTTCGCCTTCCGGCGCCGGAGTGGTGATGTGATAGGCGTCGGCGGAGAGGCCGTAGCCGAGGACTTCGCCGTAAATTTTCGCGCCACGCTTCTTCGCGTGTTCGTATTCTTCGAGAACGAGCATCGCGGCGCCTTCGCCCATGACGAATCCGTCTCGGTTTACATCGTAAGGGCGCGAAGCCGTTTCGGGAGTATCATTCCGAGTCGAGAGCGCACGCATCGCCGCGAAGCCACCGATTCCGAGTTTGCAAACGACCGCTTCCGAGCCGCCTGCGAACATTATGTCCGCGTCGCCGCGCCGAATCTGCCACATCGATTCGCCGATCGAGTGGGCGCTCGAAGTGCATGCGGTGGTGTTACAGAGGTTCGGTCCCTTGAGATCGAGGAGCATGGAAACCATGCCGGCCGCGAGGTTCGGGATCGACTGGGTAATAAAGAACGGCGAAATCCGGCGATAACCCTTCACTAGGAAGTCGTTATGGACCGCTTCGATTTCGGGAAGGCCACCCATGCCGACGCCGACGTTTACGCCCATGCGAGTAGGGTCGATCCCCGCCCGATGAGCGTCGAGTCCGGAGTCGACGTACGCTTCGATTGCGGCCGTCATCGCGAAGTGCGAGAAGCGACCGACTTTACGGGCGTCTTTCGCGTTCGCGGCGAGCGTCACGGGTTCCGCATCGGGACGCGGACGAATCGGCGTCGCAAGCGGAGTCGTGACTTCGTAGCCTTTTACTTCGCCGGCGATTTGGCAGGAGCAGTCGGTCGGATCGAAAAGAGAAATCTTCCCAATCCCCGAGCGCCCTTCGAGCGCATTTTTCCAGGACTCGCCAGCAGTCAATCCAAGAGGACTGACCGCGCCGATTCCGGTGACCACGACTCGACGACGCTTTTCCAAAGAGCCACCCAATCTACGAAGAGATTAGTTGTTCGCCTTCGACGTGATGTACTTCACGACGTCGCCGACGGTCTTCATCTTCTCGGCATCTTCGTCTGGGATGTCGAGGTCGAATTCTTCTTCCATCGTCATCACGAGCTCGACGATGTCGAGGCTGTCCGCGCCGAGGTCGTCAATGAACGACGCCGTCTGCGAAACTTTCGTGGCGTCGACCGCGAGTTGGTCGACGATGATGGAACGGACTCTTTCTTCAATGGAAGCGGTCATTTCAAACTTTTCCTTAAGGGATTGAACTACGAACTACACTTTTCCGAAATGGTCTAAATGTACATTCCGCCGTTAACACCGATCACTTGACCGGTAATGTACCGTGCCTTCGGAGACGCGAGAAACGAGACCGTTTCTGCAACGTCTTCCGGAGTGCCGAGGCTGCCTAGCGGAATGTTCCGGAGAATCGTATCTTTTTGGCTCTCCGTCAAGGCTCCCGTCATATCGGTTTGAATGTAACCCGGTGCGACGACGTTGCAACGGATCGAGCGCGAGGCGAGCTCTTTCGCGACCGATTTCGCAAATCCGATTAGGCCCGCTTTTGCGGCGGCATAGGCGGATTGTCCCGCATTTCCCATCTCTCCGACGACCGAGGAGATCAGGATGATCGAGCCCGTCCGGGCCTTCATCATTCCGCGTGACGCGGCGCGTGCACAAAAGATCGCGCCCTTCAGATCGACGTCCAAAGTGCGGTCGAGGTCCGCATCCTTCATTCGCATCAGGAGCGAATCGACGGTAATGCCGGCGTTCGCGACGAGGCAGGCGACCGGGCCGTGCGCGGTGGTGAGACTCTCTATCGCGGCGTCGACCGCCGCGGAATCGGAAACATCGAACTTCGCGAGTACTGCGGAGCCGCCCGATTTTTCAATCTTCGCTTTCAGTTCGAGTGCCTTCGCTTCGTTGTGAGCGAAGTTCAGGGCGACGAGGTAGCCCTCGCCGGCAAGTTTTTCCGCGATCGCGGCACCGAGTCCGCGGGAAGCTCCGGTAACGAGTGCGAGGGGTTTCGAGTTCATGGGAGTTCTCCTAAAGTTTTTACGTCCGAAACGCCGGTGGAGACGAAAGTTTTCGCTTCCGCGCTGCTAATCCGTTTCATCAGACCCGCTAGAACTTTTCCCGGGCCGAACTCGACCGCGCGTTCGAAACCGCGTTCGAGCAGCATAGAGCCGGTTTGGCGCCACAGGACGGGGTGATCGACTTGCTCGACGAGTAGTTCGAAAACGACCGAGGCTTCG
>JBBQMV010000204.1:0-5391 GCA_038329315.1 Bdellovibrionia bacterium
ATCGCGAAAAGAGTCGCCGTTCGCGTGCCGACTCCGTTTAAAGAGAGCTCCTTGCCGGCGATCTGGACGCGTTCCGGGAAAAAGTCGGCCTTCGTCGCGGGTTCGGCTGCCCAGACGGAGAGGGCACCGAGACCGTATACGGCTAAGGAGCAAAGAATCTGGGTTTTCACTTCGTTTCTCCACTCAGTGGTTTCCGAAACCGGTAATGGGAGACGCCCCACTCATTACCATCGTCGAATCCGAAAAGTTCCGCGCAAGCCAGAAAGAAAATGCGCCAGCGATTAAACCAGCGAAGCGCCGTAGCGTCGTCGCCATAGGTTTTTCTAAAAATTCCGAGGATCTCTTCTCGGTGTTCGTCTTGGTTTCGGAGCCACGCTTCGGCTGTACGGGAATAGTGACGGCCGTCCCAGGCCCACTGGGATTCGATTCTGAGATCGTCTTGGAAAAAAAGGAGGAGGTCATGGGACGGCATCTGCCCACCGGTGAAGAAATAACGACCCATCCAGTTATCTTCGCCTTCGGTTTCGAACGGGTAGGCGAATTCCCGGTGGGTGAAGATGTGGACGAAGAGCTTTCCGCCCGGGCGAAGAACCTTCGCGACTTCGCCAAGAAGACGGGAGTAATTCTTCATGTGCTCGAACATCTCGACGGAGACGACACGATCGAATGAATTCGGGGGGAGCGGCAGGCCGTCGCCGACGTTCTGGGTGATCACCTCGACACCCGAGAGCCCTTCCTTCTTCGCCTTCGCGAGGATGAATTCGCGCTGGGTCCGGGAGTTCGAAACGGCGGTGATCTTCGCCGATGGGAAAGCCCGCGCCATCGCGAGCGTGAGGGAGCCCCATCCGCAACCGAGTTCGAGGATTCGCATTCCGTCGGTGAGTTCCGCCCGTGCGATCGTGTCGGCGAGCGAGCGGTCTTCCGACTGGTCGAGGGATTCCTCGCCCGTCGGGAAATAGGCGCTCGAGTATTTCAGATTTTTTCCGAGCGCGCGGAGGTAAAACTCTGCAGGAACTTCGTAGTGCTGCTCGTTAGCTTCCCGGGTCGCCACCGCGATCGGAGACCGGCGGAGTTCTTCGACGTAGGCCTGGAGACGAGCCCGTTCGGCGTCGAGGGTCGGCCCGCGAAGGGCGGTGAGGCGATCTCGACAGAGCTTGCGAATCCCGGCGCGGAGAACCACGTCGGGGATAAGGCCGCGTTCGGCGAGATCGATGAAGGAGCCGGTGATCGAGTCGACGAAACTCATACCGATTCTCCGATCTTCACGCCGCGCGAGCGCGGTTTCGTAAATACGAATTGGCCGACGCCGATTTGTCGCTCGAGAAAACCGCCTTCACAGTAGGCGAAGTAGTACTGCCAAAGCCGAAAGAGATGCTCCGGATAGCCGCGCCGTCCGATTTGGTCACGATTTTTCGTCAGATTCGTCGACCATTCGCGGAGCGTGCGAGCGTAGTCCTCGCCGAAGTCTTCCTGGTGAGCGAGCTTGAAGTCCGTGTGATCCAGTACCGACTCCTTGATCCGCGCGACCGAAGGAATCGCGGCGCCTGGAAAAATATGGGTTTGGATGAAGTCCACCGACTTCGCGGCTTGTTCGAAAAACTGGTCTTGGATGAGAATCGACTGAAGCGCCATCATGCCGTCGGGCTTCAGGAGGCTTGCACATTTCGCGAAGTAGCCGTCGAGGTATTTCACGCCCACTGCTTCGATCATTTCGATCGAAACGAGGCGATCGTACGAGCCTTCGAGCGTACGGTAGTCGTGGTAAAGAAGCGTGATTTGGTCTTCTAGTCCTTCTTCGCGAACCCGGGCTCGGGCGTGTTCGAGCTGGGCTTCGGAGATCGTGGTCGTCGTGACTCGGCAGCCGTAGTTCTTAGCAGCGTGAATCGCGAAGCCGCCCCATCCGGTTCCGATCTCGAGCAAATGATGTTCGGGGCGAAGACCGAGTTTTCGGCAGAGCCGATCGTTTTTTTCGTGTTGGGCTTCGATCAGGGTCGTTTCCGGCGTCGCGAAGTAGCCGGCGCTATACATCCAAGTTTCGTCAAGGAAGAGGGAGAAGAAGTCGTTTCCGAGGTCGTAGTGGGCCTGGATGTTCACGCGCGCTTGGGTCACGTCGTTCGAGCGGAGACGGTGGAGAAAGCGCTGGAGCGGCTGGAACGCGGTCCCAAGCCCGCCGTCGAGCGAGTTCAAAAGATCGCGGTTCAGTACGAAAAGTCGGGTGAGCGAAACGAGATCCGCGCATTCCCAGTCGGCATCCACGTAGCTTTCACCGGTGCCGACACTTCCTCCGAGGGCGATTCGCGAGTACGCGCGGGGCGTGCGTATTTCCACGCGCGCGCGGAGGGTTTCTGTTTCCGCCGTATTTCCAAAGACGTTCACCGTACCGTCCGGCTCGACGATTTCGAGGCGACCTTCTTTCAGGATCTTGAGTTTCTCCAGAAGCTGTGACCGACAGAACGAGTCGAGCGCGCGAGACGGAAGGAAGCGGGTCGGGCGGGCGATCGTGAGTACATTTTTCATAATGGATTTCCTCCAGTACCTAAGTTTTTCGGATGCTGGACATACGGGATTCCCCGCAGCCAAATCGCTGCAGCGTGAATATAAATGAGGGATAGCGTGACGAGGCTGCCGAACGGACGGCGTAAGAGCGTAAAGAAAAGGTTCCTCTTCGTCCAAGGCGTTCGTTTCAGCCGGAAGGTCGCATCGAACGCGACTCGATCAGTGCCGCCTTTCCGATTCTCCATTTGTATGTTGAGACTCGTATTCGGCCGAGAAAATGCCCAGTGGTAGCGAAAGTCCATTCCGAGAAAAGGCGAAACATGAAAGCGCTTCTCGAAGTCGAAAATAAGAGACTGGATTTTTGTCTGACCGGGACGCGGTTCGAGCGGGGGCCTGGCGGTGAGCACATACGAGTGTCGCTCCCCCCACGGAGTATTGGTGATCTCGGCCACGATGTGGGTCACCCATTCGTCCGATTCGTCATAGCAATAGTAGAAGGTTACCGGATTGAAGGTGTGACCGAAGGAGGTAATTTGGGTCAGCATCCGAATCGGGCCGGTTGGGCGCCGGCCGGATTCGGCGGCGACCCGGCGGCGAACCGCTTCGTCGAGTGGGAGATCGGTCGGGCCGAGGTAAGCCTTCCGCCGAAAACCGAAGAGTGAGGGTCCGGTCTCCGAAAAAAGCCACGGTTTCGAGAAAAGAGTCGGTATTTCAGCGAGATCGAGGAAAAAATAGGTCACCGAATGATCAAACTCGCGGTGCTTCGTTTCGAAGCGACGATGGCGAATCTTACCGGTGTAGATCGCGCTTTTCATTCGAGTTCCTCGCCGAAGGTGTTTGCGACGCGAACGCCGGACTTCACGCCATCTTCGTGGAAACCAAAGCGCCAGTAGGCGCCGGCGAAGTGGGTTCGGCGATCGAGGCGGCTAATTTCCGACCAGCGCCCTTGGGCGCGGACGGCGCCGAGGGTGTATTTCGGGTGATCGTAGGTCCACTTCCCGAGGACCGTTTTTGGATCGATGGCGCTATCGAGATTTAGGCTTACGAGGAAATTCTCCGGAGACTTAAACCGTTGGAGGATGTTCATGTGGTAGGTCACCGCCACGCGGTCGCGCTCGGTTTCGGGAACGTAGAAGTTCCATGCGGCCCAGGTCTTCCTCACCTTTGGCAGAATCGACTCGTCGGTGTGGAGGATGACGGAGTTCCCTTGGTAATCGAGCTCCGAGAAAATTTCACGCTCGGCATCCGAAGGATCGGCCAAAATCTTTTTCACGGTATCGGAATGGCAAGCGAAGACGACGTGATCGAAATCTTCGGTGCGGGGATTTGGCCCAGCGATTTCGAGTCGCACGCCCCGAGTCTCGGCGACGCCGATCCGGGTCACCCGATGAACCGGGGTAGAGAGGTGGATGCGGTCCGCACCAAGGGGAGCCACGAGCGGCGCGATGTATGAACGTGACCCACCTTCGACGACCCGCCAGGTCGGACGGTTATCGACGGAAAGCATCCCGTGATTTGCGAAAAAGCGGACGAAGAACCGGAGGGGGAACTCGCGCATCTGCGCGAAGCTCGCCGACCAGATGGCCGCACCCATCGCCATGGCGTAATTTTCGGCGAACGACTCGGAGTATTTACCCCGCTTGAGGTATTCGCCGAGGGTCATATCCGCGTCGGGGTGGCTGGTCTCAAAATCAAGCACCGCCGGCGCTTCGCGATTGAAGCGGACGATTTCGAGGAGCATTCGGTAGAACGAAGGCCGAAACAGGTTTCGGCGCTGGGCGAAGAGGCTCGCCATATTCGCGCCATTATACTCGAGGCCAGAACGTCCGTTTTTAACCGAGAAACTCATTTCGGATTCTTTTGTCTTCACGCCGAGTTTTTCCATCAGGCGGATGAAGGCCGGATAGGTCCAGTCGTTGAAGACGATGAAGCCGGTGTCGATCGCGTAGCGGCCCGAAGCGACTTCGATGTCTTTCGTTGCGGTGTGCCCCCCGAGGCGATCATCGGCCTCGAAGAGGTGCACCTCGTTTTTTCGCGCGAGCAAGTAGGCGGCGGTCATTCCGGAGACCCCGCTGCCTATGATCGCGATACGCTGATTCGAAACTGCATTTGAAACCATCACCGAGGATTACGTGGGAGCGGTCGGCGAAGTTACCAGCGCAGCAGACGCTTCGCGGAAATCGCCGCCAATCCGGTTAGGATGAGCAAGGGCGTGAAGTGCCAGAGGAGTACGTGAATCGGGTTCTCGTTCGCACACGCGAACTGAACCACGAAAGACGTGAAGGATGCCGTCGATACGGCGGCCCAGGCACCCGCCCGCATCGGGGACGCGGTCGCGCCTCGGCGAATCCAAGCGAAGAGGAAACCCAGATGGATCGTCCCGGCGACGAGGATCACCATTCCGCATCCGCCGTTCAGGTAGGAGCTTTCGCGGAACATTTGGAACGCGAGATCATTCGTGTCGAAGTGCGAAAGCGTGAAGAGGGCGAGGAGGACGAGTGGGAGGCCCGCGTAGTTCGCGAGCTTTCGGAGGATCGGTGAGGTGAGTTCGGCATCCGGAAACGCGAGGCTATAGACTTTCAGTGCCGGAAAGAGCGAAGCTGCGGACCAAAGTAAAAAGAGGACGCCGAAGTCGAGGCTACTCGTCCGCTCTAAAAGATCGGAGCGGCGTGGGAGGAGCCAGTACGAGAGCGCGAGTACGGTCGCGGCGCCGATCACCCAGAAGCGGATGTAGGCCATGAAACCGAGGCCACGCCTACGGAGAGTGGCGTCTTCCGTGGTAGCTGCGGAATCTTTCGCCAGGAACTCGATGAGTTCGTCGGTGCGTGAGTTATCGCTCATTTCTTCCGGTCTCCGGTTTCCGCGAGCTTATGCATCGCCCGGTGGACGCCGACC
>JBBQMV010000205.1:0-5390 GCA_038329315.1 Bdellovibrionia bacterium
CGTCGATACGGACCGCGATGCCCACGGGAACGGAATCAACATCGCCGCGAGGATCGAACCGTTCGCCGCGCCCGGAAGTATCGCGATCTCCCAACAAGTTCTCGACCAAGTCCGTGACCGTGTGGGTTTGCCGCTGAAAAAGATGGGTCGGCTCGCGCTCAAAAATATCGAATCTCCGCCCGAAGTCTACCGGTTCGTCCTTCCGTGGGAATCCATGGAGCCGGCTCGGTTTCTAGCGACCGTTTCGAAAGGCGTCCGTGGGTGGATGGGCTCCCTGCGTTCGCCAGCCCATGCTTCACTGGCGGTGGCGATCACCGGCGCGCTCATCGTCGGGGGCATCCTCGTAAAGTCGTTGAGGCCGGCCACGGAGGTGGAAGTAGCACTACGGGAAACGACGAGCCCCCTCCCGAATCACTGGGAAATCGCCCTCGGTACGTCGTCCAAAAAGGGCGTCGCATGGAAACCGTTCGATCCGGCGCATGCCCAGGAGTTTGTCGACGAAGTGAATGGACCTTACCTTCTTCGGCTCCGGTTTCCGGCGGAAAAAAAATTCGAGCACCCTGCTATCGTTCTCGGCTTGATTGCCCAGAGGCACGAAGCCTACCTAAACGGCCATTTTATCGGTGGATCGAAAACGTTCGCGGATCTCGTGTCCTATAGCGTTGGATCCGATCTCTCGTCGGACCACGAGAACGAAATCGTGGTGAAGGCGGAGAGTCACCTGTCGTTGAGTCCGGGACTTTATATTCTTCCCGGGATTCCTCCGCAGATCGGCGAGTTCGACGCGATCACGAGTATCGTCGACACTAAGCATTTCCGAGGTAACGTCGTCCAGACGGTTTACCTGGCGGTCTGCCTTTTAACCGCTGCCGCGACCTTGCTCTATGCCGCATTTCGCCGTCGCCGAAAACATTTTTACTCGGCACTCTTTCTCGCAGCCGGTGCAATCGGTGTCTCGTTTTATAATTCCTACGCGATCCAGAACCTCGACTTCCATGTTTACCGCCTCTTGAATCTGCTTTCGTACGTCGGTGCGATACTGGCGCTCACTTCGATCGACTACGAAGCGCGGGGACAGCGGAAGAAAGAGGCTGGGAATAACTTATTTGGTTTGGCCTTCGCCACGGTCGCCACGCTACTCCTCGTCGTTGGTTCGGTACGGCCTTCCGCCTACCTCTTCCGGCTCGAAATTCTCTTCGGATTTGCCGCTCTATACGGCGTATTTGCACTCCGAAACTTCTACCAGAACGCCCCGAAGCGAAAGACGTCGGACACGATTCTGCTCCGCGCTTTCGGATCGGTCGTCGTCGGAGTGACGGCATCGATCTTCCTCGCTAAGGCACCTTCGGTTCTCGGATGGACCGTGCCGGTGTTTTCAGAAATCCATTACGATTACGTACGCCAAGCCGCGATTGGTTATCCGATCCTGTTCGCGCTGGCAGTTTTCGGACTCTCGATCGTCGATTACATCCGAAAGACCCACGAAATATATTACAAGCAGAAGAAGGACGATCTGATCCTCGGTTTAGCGAATGTCATCGCGAAGAGTGAAGACTATTCCGAATCCATAAAGCTCGTCCAATCGCGCGTCGCGGAGTTTTTGAATGCCACCCGTTCGACGATCTATCTTCTTGATCCTACGGGAAAGACGCTCCAAGCGGGATACCTCCATGGATCCGAGACGGTGAAGTCCGCCGTCGAGGGAACGATCGACGCCGCGGCCGGTATCCTCGGCTATTGCTTGAAGACCCAGGCTCCGGTTTGGGTCGAGGACATTAGCACCGACGAACGCTTCCGGAATCTCTACCGGGCCCGTGCTGAAGATCCGGGCGCGGCCCGTACGTATCGTACGGGCTCCTTCATCGTCGCGCCGATTCAAATCGGCCGAAATGTCTTCGGAGTGATTACGGTCGCCGACCGAAAAGACGGGCAACCATTTACCGCCGAAGATTTCAGTCTCTTTTATCTCGCTTCGAAGGATCTTTCGTTGATCGTGAGCCAGCTCCAGTCGACGGCGTCGACGAAGCTAAAGCTCGTTGCCTAAGCTAAAGCTCGTTGCCTAAGCATCGCCCGAGGACTAGGCAGAATTGAAGATCGATTCATTTTCTAGAACGTGGACGCCGGGCTCCGCTAAGCGAGTCTGGGCGATGAGAAAAGCCGCTGCTGCGCGCGCAGCCACCGGCCGATAGTGGGTGAGTGGCCCTCGGAGAAGCGGTGCAATCGCATCCGAGAGATTGACCAGCAGGCGAAGGGAGGTCGGATCCGCCTCGCGATGACCGAGGAGGACGCTCGGTCGAAGGATGAGGAGACTTGGAAAGCCGATTTTCGCGAGATCGCGTTCGGTCTCCGCTTTCACACGGAGGTAAAACGCGCGGGCATCGATCCGCGCTCCGACCGAAGAAATCACGCCGAATGCCGAAACGCCGGCGGCCCGGCACGCGCTTCCGACATTCATCACGAGGTCGTGATCGACGCGGTAAAATTCCTCACGCGACCTCGCGCGCGCCATCGTCGTGCCGAGACAGCAAAGCGCGAAATCCGGCGGTACCGTTTTCAAAGCCGCCGCGACCTCATCGGCCGAAGTGAGATCGGAGAGGTGGTGAACGACTTTCGGCGATCCCGATTTCGCGGGCGCCCGCCGTGCGAAAACGTGGATATTCGAGATCGACGGATCCCGTTCGAGAAGATCGAGAACTTCGGTGCCGACGAGTCCGGTCGATCCAAAGAGGGCGGCGATCATTTGTCGTCGGTCCCTTCTTTGAGGTGATCTTGCCGCATCGTCAAGCTTTTCTAAGCCGCTTTTTTCGTATCGCTCTCGACGGAGTAGTTCTTCGAATCGAGGTAGATCGTGGCCCATTTCGGGTCGAACTGCGTACCCGAGCACCGCGCGACTTCTGCGAAGGCGACGTCGAGGGCGAGGCCCTTTCGGTAGGCCCGGTTCTGGGTCATGGCGTCGACCGTGTCGACGATCGCGATGATCCGCGCAATGAGCGGAATTTTTTCTCCCGACATTCCGTCGGGATAGCCGGCGCCATCGAACCGTTCGTGGTGGTTACGGACGGCGGGAAGAATCGCGGCGATCATCGGAAGGTGCGCGAAAGGTGCGAGGATATGCTCGCCCCAGGCCGGATGGCCCATCATGCGCTTCGCTTCGAAAGGGTCGAGTTTCGCAGGCTTGTTCAAAATGGATTCGGGAATCCCGATTTTTCCGAGGTCGTGCATGAGCCCGGCGTACTTCGCTTCGATGCACTCGGCTTCGGAAAGGCCGCCCGCTTTCGCGAGATCGTAAGAAGCTTCGGAAACTCGGCGGCAATGATCCGCCGTGAGGCGGTCATGAGCGGCGAGAGCCTCCCAGAGGGACTGAAAAACGCGGTGTTCGGTGACTCGTACGGATTCGATCAGCATGCCTTCTTACCTTTCGGCGGCCTGGGAAAAATCCTGAGGCGTTTTTTTAATTTTAAAACCTCACAACCACATGAAATCATTAGTTAAAATTGATAAGAAAACTCCAAGAAGTCCGCCGGATACCGATTTTCGGGGTGGATCCGGAAAGTTGACGGTCGAAATCAGCCTTGAAACGATTCGCGCGCGCTGATAACCGATCATTCTTATGGCAAAAGGTAACCGCGTAATTGTGACTCTGGAATGCACTGAAGCTCGTAAAGAAGGCGTCCCGCCTTCCCGTTACGGCACAACGAAAAATAAAACGAAGACGACCGAGAAGCTCGAGAAGATGAAGTACAATAAGAACCTTCGTCGTCACACGCTTCATCGCGAAGTGAAGTAACAGCTGAAGTAAACGCGCACTTCGCGTGGCTGGCTTCGTGTTCTGAAACTTTTTCGAAAGCTCCGTCTGTACCGCAGATCGGGGCTTTTCGATTTTATACTCCGGAGGGTGCGTGCTTCGTTTCCGTATCCTTCATGAGACGCCAGATTTCGTGGCGGTGGATAAACCCTACGGCATTCACGTGCATCCGCCGGAGGACGAACGCTTTCGAGTTTCGAAAGGGACGAACGGACTCGCGCTTCTCCGCGACCAACTCGGGAAGTACGTTTATCCCGTTCATCGTCTCGATCGCTCGACGAGTGGAGTGGTGCTTTACGCGCTGAGTTCCGAGGCGGCGGGGCAGCTTGCGGGACTTTTTGCGAAACGCGAAGTCGAAAAGACCTACTTCGCGCTCGTGCGTGGCGAGGCTCGGGTGCGGGGTGAAATCGATTCACCGCTCGCCGAAGAAGGTAAAGATGCCGTCGATGCGCGTACACGCTTCGAACGGGTCGGCGCGCGGGAACTTCCGTGGGCGAGTGACCGCTTCGAAACTTCGCGCTACTCGCTTCTTCGCGTGCAGCCGGAGACCGGCCGGTACCACCAAATCCGTCGCCATCTTCGGCGCGAGAATCATCCGATTATCGGCGACTCTGTTCACGGCGACGGCGTTCACAACCGCCATTGGCGAGCCGCGATCGGGCGCCCCTATCTTTTTCTGAAGGCGTACTCGGTCGCTTTCAAGAGTCCGTTCGACGGCAGCGCCGTCGAAATCGCGTCGTACTGGAACTCGGAGTGGCTTCGGGTTTTCGAGCGTATGGAAGTTTGCCCGCGCGAATCAATCCGCCCGCACCGTTCGCGCCCAGATCCTTCCACCCCACAGTGACTGGTACCTCTAAAACAGAGAAGGCGCCCCTTTGCGGGGGCGCCTTCTCTGTGTGTGTGTTGTGTTGTTGTGGAGGATCACCCTCCCGTACGAAATTCGCACGGGGTTGTGAACGGGGAAGAAGCTATTTTGTTCAAGATTAGGGTCTAGGCGTGCTCATGCTAAGGGGTCGAAAGGCAAAGAGAGAGAGAAGGGTCTGAAGGAATCGCGACTCCGCGATTATTCAGTAGCGGCTGCGGTGCGGTCGATGCCGTCGACGACGGTCTTCATGTTCTTGATCGCTTCGCGGGAGTCTTCGAGAGCTTTCACGCCCTTGGCGATGTCGGCAAGCGTTCCACCAGCGGTGATCTTTGCTCCGCCGTAGGTGAGGTCGTCGGAAACCTTGAAGTCAGCGCTCGTCATACGGTTTTCGCTATACTTGGTGTCCATTTTTCCGAGGCGAATCACCGAAAGCTCAAGTCGGGAGCGCATGACTTTGTAAGCAGTGTCATCGTTTCCGTTCTTCGCCGTCGAGAGAGCCGCGAACGCAGTGTACGCCGAAGACTTGGCTTCTGGATCGGAAGAGTTGTCGAGGGTCCAGTTGCGAACTGCGCTCTTGCTCTTTTCGCAATCGACGCCGGATTCGTCCGAACACACGAGAACGAGTCCGTTCGCGCGCATGCAGGTCAAGAAGGTATTCGTCATGTCGAGGTCGAGCAGGAAGCTGGCCTTCAAGGCGGAGGCGTTCTCGTCGATCGTTTC
>JBBQMV010000206.1:0-5385 GCA_038329315.1 Bdellovibrionia bacterium
GGCCCGAGCCGCTTTACGACGATCTTCGATCGCTACTGCGCTTGGGTGAAGGTCTCTGGGCGTGCGCGCGCCCTTTTTGACGAGAGCGTAATGAAACTCGTCAACCTCGATCCCGCAACGAACTATCCGGCGCTCTGGGCACACCAAGTCGACCACCCCGCCCTGATCGTTCACGATCATGACGACGAAGATTGTCCCTTCGACGAAAGCGAGGAAATGCACCGCGAATGGCGCGGGTCCGAGTTCTTTCCGACGAAGGGCCTCGGGCACCGCCGAATTTTAAAGTCGAAGGAAGTGATCGCAAGGATCGTCGAATTCATGGTCAGCAAGTAGGCTCGCCCGCGAATAGGCGGGCTAAAACCGAAAAAACTTCGAGAGTTCAGGCTTCGCTAGATTTTCGAGCTCGGCGAGCGTGTTCCGCAGGAATTCACGGTCGGCAGCCGCGATCGAACCGCTCTTCGAAGCGGTAGAAACGGCCGGCGAAACCGCAGCCGCACTCTTCGCGGAAGCGCGATCACTCGGCTTCTGCCTGAGCTCGCGGATTCGTTTCCGAGCGCCTTCGATCGAGAACCGTTCGACGTAAAGGAGGTGCTTAATTAAGAGAAGTTTCTCAACGTCTTTTTTCCGGTAGACGCGCTGACCGGAGCGAGACTTCTGAGGACTCACCATCGGGAATTCGGTTTCCCAGAAGCGAAGGACATACGCTTTCACTTCGAGGAGATCCGCGACTTCACCGATCCGAAAGAAAAGCTTTTCGGGAACCCGCGCGAGCGATTCGGCGAGGTCGAACGTGGCCAAAACCTCGGGAGCATTCAGCTCGTCTTCGGAAAGCTCCGCGAGACGAGCGAACTCGACGGGATCGAGTCCCTCTTCGAGAATTTGGAAAGATGCGCCTTCGACCATCGGGTCGAAAGACGAAAGGATCGGATCAAGCTTAGGTGCAGGTGCCTGCTTCCAATCAACCTTCATCGTCGCCTTCATCATCGTCTTCGTCCTCGACGATTTTCGAGAGATCGACCGGTTTGCCTTCGAGAGCGGCGTTCACTTCAGCGCGAAGAACCTGAGAAGGACGGAACGTGAGGACACGACGTGCGGAGATTTCGATGCTCTGACCGGTCTGTGGATTCCGGCCGATCCGGGAGCGCTTCTCGCGCACAACGAAATTTCCGAAGCCGGAAATCTTGATCTTTTCGCCTTTGGAGAGAGTGGTCTTAATGTGGTCGAAAACGAGTTCCACGAGATCTGCGGCTTCCTTCTTGGAAAAGCCGACTTTTTCGTAGAGCGCTTCGACAATATCCGCTTTCGTCATCGCCACGGGGGGGTCTCTCCTAAGACATGGATTTCATGCCGGAATTAATCCTAAAACTGCTTATTTTAGAGTGACGGAGAAAATCACGATCGGCAAGCCCTGACCGGCTAAAAAGTGAATCATTTTAGGGTCTTTCCCGGAATATCGGCAAATCGATAGATGCGCAGCGCGCAACGCACTGTCGCCGACTTCGATCATGCTGAGCGTTACGCCTCCTTTCCGCGATTTCAATCCGCTCCCGCCGTTTTTCGTTTTATAGAGCCGCCATGTCGTTCCAAAAGAATTTCCTCCGGGCGCTCACCCTACTCTGCCTCGTTCCGCTTTTTGCGAAAAAAGCCTCCGCCGACTACGAATGGGGCTTCGGAGATATCAGCCTGAACCGCCTTTACTGGGATTCCTCGACGAAGCAGAAATCGACGAAGACCGACTTCAACTACCTCGAGTTCGAGGGCGGTGCTCAGTATACCTGGGGCGAAACTTACGGCTTCTTCGACATCGAAGAAATCGGGAAGCGCGGAGAACTCAATCGCACGGCCGCGAAAGGAATCGCCCGTTACTACCTCGGAAAGACGAACATCAGCCTCTACGCCCACGTCTATAACTTCACCCAAGCCGGGTTCAGCGAACAAAACCGCGTGTACGGCCTCGGCTATCAGCTCACCGGCAAAGGCTGGTGGTTCAAGCCCTTCCTCGGTTTCCACGACGTCACCCAAACCTACTTTAACGGCTCGAACGGATTCATGGGCGGCTGGATCGTCGGCTACAGCTTCAAAGCAGTCGGCGAAGAATTTCTCCTCGCCGACTGGCATGAACTCGAATTCGCCCGCAAAGACGACTACGCGGCTGCGAACGGAAAAAGCAACGTCGGACAAAACGGCGCGGCCTCCCTTTGGTGGGTCGCTTCGAAATCAATCACGCCGGGAGTACAGTGGCGATACGCGGTGAACAAGCTCGGAACCGAGGGCAACCTGAACGCGCTGATTCTGTCCGTGAAGTACACTTTCTAGCAAAACCCATTACCTTAATTCAGCGCCGAGGTCCTTCGCAAGCGCGGCGATGATCGCCTTCGAGGCACCTTCCGCGTCCGCTTCGGTAAGTGCCTTCGTATCGTCCTGGAGAACGACTCGCGCACCGATCGAGATCTTACCCGCAGCGACCTGCGCGCCTTGGTAGACGTCGAAGATCTTCGCGGACTTCACGAGCGGTTTGCCGGCCTTGTTCAGCACGGACAGAACTTGATCCGCGGTCGTTCCCGCGTTCACGAGAATCGCGAAATCGCGCTCGATCGGCGGTTGTTCGGACCACGCCTTGAACGGACGCGCTGCCGAAGCCGAGCGGCACATCTTCGTCAGGACCGACCAGTCGAGTTCACCGATGAAAAGATTCGCCTTAATCTTGAGCTTCTTCGCGAGGCCCGGATTCAGCAGCCCGAAATGGCCGAGTGTCGCGTTCCCGGCGAGAATCTCTACGGCTTGGCCCGGGTGGAGAAGTTTCGCCGTCGGATGATCGAGGTTCCGGGAAGCGTGGAGCGGAATGTACCGAATCCCTTTCGCGCCCATCTGATCGAGAACGCTGTCCAGAAGCGCCTTCCCATCGTAAAAGTCGACTTCACCGAGCTCGTTTCGAAGGGCCTGCGCGTAGCGCGGACCGGAGAGCGCGAACGCGATCTTCCAATTTTCAAGAATTCCGGTTTCGAACTTCGAAACGGTCGCCGTACCGAGCGCGAACGTCGGGCGAATTTCGAAAAGGCGCACGACCGGCGACTCGCTTCCGAAATGGTGACGATAGTTCCGCTGTGCATTTCCGACGAGGCCCGGAATCAGCGAAGGCACCATCCACTCGTGCTCTTCAGACATCGGGTTCTGGACTTTTACGGCGCCCTTTAATCCGAACGTAGCGAGCGAGGCCGCGCTCGTGAAACCGTAATTCAACGCCTCGCAAACGCCCTGGCGAACGAACGCGTCTTTTGCGCGCTCAAGCAGGATCTGCTCGGCACCTTGGGCATCGAACGCACGAGCGATCGGTTGCGAAGAAAGTTTCGGGACCGTAGAAGGAATCTTGTCGTAGCCAACCGAACGGGCGACTTCTTCCGAAAGATCTTCGCGAAGATTCAAGTCGAGCCGGTAGCTCGGGGCCGTCACCCGGAAGGTGTCGCCCTTTTTTTCTACCACGCACTCGAGCGCCTTCAGCGCCGCCTCGACTTCGGCATCTTTCACGTCGATGCCGATAAAATCACGAACGTAGGCGACCGGCATTTCGATCGTCGGGCGTGGCTTCGCGGGAGTCGTTTCGGCTTTCGCCGAACCGACGACCTTGCCGCCGGCGAGTTCGATCACGAGCGAGGCGAAGCGCGTGATCACCGCGGGAAGACCCTTCGGATCGACGCCTCGTTCGAAACGGGTCGCCGCGTCGGTGAGTTTCACGTGCTTCGTCTTCGCTTTACGAACGAGGACCGGATCGAATTCTGCGCACTCGAGAAATACGCTCTTCGTCGTATCTGAGACTTCGGAGTTTCCGCCGCCCATGACTCCGGCTAAGCCGATTGCCTTACCGCTACCGTCGAAGATGACGAGTTCGGTACCGGACAAGGTAATTTCACTCCCGTCCAGCAGCGGAAGTTTCTCCGCCGCTTCCGCGCCGTGCTTCGCCATCCGAACGCCGATTTTCTTCCCGCTAATTTTATCCGCATCGTACGCGTGAACGGGATGTCCGAGTTCGAGCATCACGAGGTTCGAAGCGTCGACGACGTTATTGATCGAGCGAGAGCCGACAGCCTCTAAGCGCTTCACCAGCCAAGCCGGCGAAGGGCCGACTTTCACGCCGTCGATTTGGCAGCCAAAAAACTGGGGGGCTTTGTCGCCCACTTCGAGCCCGATCGAAATCGGCGAGCCTTTCCAATCCAAAACGACGGGTTTAGCCGAAGTTGGACGCTGAGCCGGCTTACCGATGGCCGCCGCGATTTCGCGAGCAACGCCGAAATGCGAAAGGTAATGCCCCTGGTTCGCATAAAGTTTAAGAGTGAGCAGCGAATCGTTCCGTCCGAGCACTTCCGCGATCGGACTACCGACCGGCGTATCCTTCGGGAGAATGATGATCCCCGCCGATTCCTTCGACATCCCGAGCTCGGCCTCAGAGCAAAGCATCCCGTTCGAAACGACTCCGCGAATTTTCCCCTGCCCGATTTTCATCCCGTTCGGGAGATCCGCACCGACGAGCGCGGCCACGACTTTGTCGCCAGTCTTATGGTTCGTGGCTCCGCAGACGATTTCGATCACTCCGCCATTCGCGGCGCCGACGTCGACCTTACAAAGAGACAGCCGATCCGAATCCGGGTGTTTCCCTTTTTCGACGATGAAGGCGGAAACGACTTTCTCAAGCCCTTTCCCTTGCGATTCGAGCTCTTCGACTTCAAGCCCGCGCGCGGTCAGCAGATCCGCAAGCGCTTTCGGGCTTTCAGTGAACGGAACCAATTCTTTCAACCACGAGTAAGAAACTTTCATGAAGTCCTCTGAAAACTAAAACTGATTCAAAAACCGTTGGTCGCCTTCGAACATGAGTCGAAGGTCCGGAATTTCATGCCCCATCATCGCGACGCGATCGATCCCGATCCCGAATGCGAATCCGGAAACTTCTTTCGGATCGTAGCCCGCAAGTTCGAGAAGTTTCGGGTGAACCATGCCTGCGCCGAGGATTTCCATCCAGCCGGAGCCTTTGCAAATTTTGCACACCGGATCTTTACCGTCGCACTTAAAGCACGAGACATCGATTTCCGCGCCGGGTTCGACGAAGGAAAAGTAGGAAGGACGAAGACGAACGCGCGTGGCGGAGCCGAACATTTCCTTGGCGAAAAATTCGAGCGTGCCCTTGAGGTCGCTCATTTTTACGCCTTTATCGATCCAGAGTCCTTCGAGCTGGTGGAACATCGGCGAGTGGGTCGCGTCGTTATCTTTCCGGTACACGGCGCCCGGAGAAAGGACGCGGATCGGCCACGACTTTCCCTTCATCGCGCGCGTCTGGATCGCGGTGGTCTGGGTCCGCAGCACGAGGCCCGGACCGATGAAAAAAGTGTCCTGCTG
>JBBQMV010000207.1:0-5343 GCA_038329315.1 Bdellovibrionia bacterium
GCGGACGGAAATCCGGTTCCTCGGATGGCGGTGCCGGAGAGTTACAACACCTGCATCGATACGGCGAAGACCCGGGTCTTCGCGCCGAGTCCGATTACGCCGCTGAACTGGGCGAAGGCGACGCTTCGTTTAGCGCTCGCACGGGAGTAAGATCGGTCTATGGGAAGAATCATCAAACGGACCCTGCAGCTCGTTTTCATCGCTTACGTGATCGGGCTTGCCGTGTCGGCGCCGGCGGAACGGTTTCATCCGGGCGACCCTTCGCCAGGCATTCACGTGACGAATATTCACGACGGAGCGGTCGAAATCCCGAGCACGAAATCGAAATATGTTCACCTCCAGTTTCGGCGGTTCGCGGGGTGTCCGATTTGCAACCTCCACCTGCAGTCTTTCGTCGCGCGCATTGGGGAGATCGAAGCGAAGGGGATACATGAAGTCGTCGTGTTCCATTCGTCGAAGGAATCGCTCCTTCCGTATCAGGGTCACTTTCCGTTCGACGTCGTCGGTGATCCCCAGAAGCTACTCTACGACCAGTTCGGGGTGAGGACGTCACTCTACTCGATTCTCGATTTTCGGGCGTGGCCCGCGATGTTCGAAGGGAACGGGGTGACTGACCGGCCGAAGGGGAAACCCGAAGGCGGAGTCCTGGGACTACCCGCGGATTTCTTGATCTCGGCCGACGGCCGGATCGTCGCGGCTCACTACGGTCGGTATGCTTACGATCAGTGGACGGTCGACGAGCTCTTGGCGCTGGCGAAGTAACTCTCGAGTTCGTCCTCGGTAACCGTAGCGGTGACGGCCTTCACGACGCCTTCGGGGTCGATTACGTAAGTCACCGGCAACGACCCCGGTTTTCCGAGTCCGTTCGATTTCGCGTCCTTCAGCATCGCCCAAGGGAGTTGGAGGTCGTCCATCATCTTCGTCGCGGACTTCCGCTCGGAGTCTCGATCGGCGCTGATCGCAAGGAAGGCGACGGACTTTGAATGCTCTTTATAGAATTTCGCGAGGAGTGGCATCTCGACTCGACAAGCCGGACACCACGTCGCCCAAAAATGAATGAGCACGGTTTTCCCGTGCAGGGCACTCAGTTTGAAAGTCGCGCCGTCGGCTTGGACGATTTCGACTTCGGGTGCCTTTTCGCCGACTTTTACCGGAGAGGCGAAAACGGGCGACCCCGCGAAAAAAAATGCAGCGCTGATGAGAGCGATTCGATTTTTCATTCGCGGGGTCTCCATTCTAAAATAGGTACATTGCAGCGAGCTTGTACGCCACTGGGGCGGCGAGCTGGTTGCCGTTAAAGTACTGGAATACTGGGACTTGGACCGTGGTGTTCACGCGGACGTGACCGACGGTGGTTTCGAGGCCCGGAGCGACGAGGACGCGTCCGTAACCGGAGTTACCCGCGTTGGCAGCCGAGCCGTTATCCGATCCGCGAACCGAGAATACCGAAGCCAGAATCGGAGCGACTTTCACGCCGCCGAATTCCCAACCCGCGTAGTAGGCGCCGAGACCGAAGTTCATTTCGTTTCCGGGGACGTAGCCGGCCTTCGTGATGATCGGTTGGTCGAGGTTCGCCTGGACGAAACCGTTCCACTGGCCGTCGGTGCTCATCTTAAAGAGGTGGTAGGCGCCGAGGAGAAGGTCGGTGCTTCCCGATCCGATTTCGGTGTCCGCGTCGAAGTCGGCGAAGGTCGAGTCCCCGGTATTGAGTTTTAGTCCGTAGGTGAGGCCGGTCGACATGTCCTCGGAGAATCCCGTGTAGATGCCGGTGAGGCGAATATCGCCGAGTGCTTTGTGGTCGGTCGTGATGAGATTGCCAGAATTTTCGTGCCGAAAGGTTCGGGACCAGTACGGGACTTCGATTTGGGCGCCGTGCTCGCGACTAAACATGTACTGGACGCCGACTTTCGCAAATCGACTTGTGACCTTTTTATCTTCGTTGTCTTCGTCCGGGGCGCGGTGGTTTGAGGAGCGGTTTTGGTTTTGGTCGAGGTAGTCGTATTCGATGAAGGCCATGCCGCCCGAGGATTCGGGGTACATAGCGCTCGTGCCGACGTCGAACAGTCCGCAGCCGCAGGCACAAGCGAGAGCGAGATGAGGGACGAGTAAAATGAGAACGAACAGAGAACGTAGATAGCGAGACATGAGGTCTCCTCCGGTAAAAGTTTAAATTTAGAGTCCGAATCTTAGGCAGCGAGCGATTCAGAGATTCGCGGAGGGGGTGTCGGAGGACCGAGGGCGAAGGTGCCCATGAAGATCCGGGTGCGCGGAATGCCCCGCGAGAGCTCGCGCGCGAAAACGGCCGTCGTGAAAGACGGGCGGGCGGTGATGTGAAATTTGAGCGTGAGGAGCGGAAGGATGGGCGTGCTTTTCTCTGCCCGCTTTTTCGCGTGCTCGATGCGGTTACACACCTCGCAGGGGTGCTTCCCGTCGAAGGTCTTCTCGGCGGCGACCGCCAAGGTCTTCGTCTGTGAATAGGTTTTGAACATCTCGACCCACGCGACGGACTGAAGAATCGCCCAGTGGCCGCCCACGGAGCAGAAGAATGCGAAGCACAGAAAAAATGTGCCGAGGCGGTGGAGGCGCCTTATCGTCCGCATAGCGTCCTAGTCATGCCCAGACGGTAATGGATGAGGCGCTCGCCGGCAAGCAGGTAGTCCGCGGGGAGATGGATGTGAAAACGAGGTATCAAATTCGGATGATGAAAGACTCACGAAGGTGGAAATCTGCCACGCTACCTGCGTGTTTTGTGGACCAATAGCCGAGGTCACCGTGGTGATCGAGGACACTCGCGGGGGCGACCGAGTCGGGCGAAATGCCACCGAGCGCGGCATTCGGAATGAGCCAGGTGATTTCGAAACGATCCGCGGTGCGGCGACTCTCGAGGAGTTTCGGTTCGGCCCCGGCGGCGAGCTCGGGCTTTCGCATTCCTTTTCGGTAATCATCGAAGGTGTACCAGGCCCAGTCGCCGGCGGGCGAAGCGTTAAATTCGAAGTAGGCCTTCGAGTTCTTCACGCCGATGAAGGCTTCGAAGCAGGTGGATTTCCAAAGCCCATCTCGGCGTGAGGAGGGCTCGGCGGTTTCCGCCGGGATGAGCGAGGCCAGGAGTGTGGGATCGGCTGCGTGCAGGCGGTAACGGAGCTGGATTCCGGTAGAGGTCCTCGAGGCCTGGGCGTCGAGGTCGATTTTTCCGGACCAGGCGTTCGGCTTGAACGGTTTAAGTCGGTGATCGAGCCGCGGATTCATGATTCGAAAGAAAAGGTGCGGCCACCACGCGAGCCAAATCATTCCGGCGTAACCCGTCGGGAGTCGCGGCGCGGTCCCGAGGAGTTCGAGCTCGGGGTAGGGTTTCAGCGGGCGCATGTGGTGATCGGCGTGTCGCTGGAGGTGGATCAGAACTTCGCCCATGAGGAGCGAATCGGAATCCCAAGAGTGGTGGGGCTTCACGGATTCGGGTCTACCGTCCGGGCTCTTCTTTCGTTCGAGACCGTAATGTTCGATGTAGTCGATCGAAGTGAGGAGTAGTACGGCGACCCCGGCCTGGACGATGAAGAGGACGAGGGCGCTCGTTCCGAAGGCGGCGGTGATCGCGGCGGCGATGATGAGAGTCGTCAGTCCGTGGAGCAGGGTGCGCGCAGGTTTAATGCGGAAGGCGCTTCGCCAAACTTGGTAGAGGGCGCGGGGAATATAGGCTTGGATCCACTCGTTTCTTCGCGCGGTCGCGGGGTCTTCGAAAGTCGCGACGTGTTTATGGTGCCCGTAAACGTGCTCGGTCGCGTAGTGGCCGTAGCCGACCCAAACGAGGAGCCACTCGCCGAGGAATTTCTGGACGGGTTTCAGTTTGTGGACCCACTCGTGGGCGAACGTAATTCCGATTCCGCCAGTGACGATGCCGATCGAGAAGGCGGTCAGCCAGAGCGCGGGGGAGTTCCCCGGGAGTTCGTGAACGCGTGCGGCGCCGAAAAGAATGAGGGCCGCGTGGTACGGGAGATAGAGATAGAGAAGTGGAGATGGATTTCCGCGAGTGGGTTCGGGGTTCACTCGGGGGAGCACGAGATCGAGGAAAGGGAAGACCACGAGCGCAAGCACCGGAGTGAGGACGAGCCACGGGCCGCCGAGGATTAATCCCGGGACGGGACTGAGCGCGAAAACAAGGACGAGGAGATTCGCGAGGGAGGCGGGCACGTCCTCAGATTACAGGTGTAGCCACTTTCACTCAAGTGCAGCGTAGCCAAAAGCAATATCCAGAGACTGAGGGTTTGTGGCAATGTAAGACCATGTTCAAACTCCCTTCGGCCCGGGATCTTTTCAGGACGCTTTCGATAGGACTGTGTTTTCTTTCCGGATTCAATGTGAATGCCGGAAATCCTCCCGAGTCGGTTAGCCCGGTTCCCGGTCAGGTAAAGGTAGGCGGCGAAGCACTTTTCTACATTACCGAGAAAATCGGATCATTCAGTCCTATCCAACGCGCCGACGCCATAGCTCAAAGACTGAACCATCTCGTAGAGCGGCCCTCGATCGACGTCGCCCAAATTCAAAACCAAGAACTACCCAATTCGACGGACATCGTCCTCGAGGACCAGATTCTCGTAAGCGTGACCGACGCCGATGCAAAAACGTTAAATCTACCGCGCGGGGAGGTGGCCGAAAAATGGCGAACGGTTATCTCAGCTTCGATCGAGCACGAGCGCTCCGTCCGCAGTAAAAAAAATCTAGCGCTGCACTTCGCGCTGGCGCTTACAATAACCTTAGCGCTGTTTTTGATTTTCTTCGTCCTGCGAAAAATTTTTGAGCGTACCTATTCTTTAATCGAGAGTGGTCTCGGTGGATTTATCCGCTCGATCCGTTTTCGGAACCTCGAAGTACTCCGCGCGGATCGAGTTACTCGGTCGCTCCTAGGAATCGCGCGCATCTCTCGGGGTGTCCTCACGTTTTTTGTACTCTATTTCTATTTCCCGCTCGTGCTTGGACTCTTTCCCCAGACCGAGAAGTGGGCGAATCGACTTTACGGTTATATTCTCACGCCCCTTAAAACGGCCGGAAAAGTCGTCGAGGACTTTATTCCGAACCTTTTCTTTATCATTGTGATTATTGTCATCGGACGTTTCGTTCTGAAATTCGTGCGCCTCTTCTTTAATGAAGTCACTGCCGGACATATCCAATTCTCGGGATTTCACCAGGAGTGGGGCTTGCCGACTTACAAGCTCGTGCGTGTATTAATTCTCGCGTTTCTGCTCGTCGTGATCTTCCCTTATTTGCCCGGATCCGGATCGCCCGCGTTCCAGGGCATTTCTGTCTTCTTCGGGATTTTGCTCTCCTTTGGTTCGACTTCGTCGATTGCGA
>JBBQMV010000208.1:0-5340 GCA_038329315.1 Bdellovibrionia bacterium
GCCGCGGATTGGACATTCGTCATTTTAAGCGAGTTCGCCATAGCGGCGATGTGGTCGGGTCCGGTTCCGCAGCATCCGCCGACGCCGGTCGCGCCGGCTTCGATGAAGCGTTTCGCGTACTTCGCCATGTAGTCGGGAGACGTCATGTAGAAGTAGCGGCCGTTTAGGTGGCGAGGGGTGCCGGCGTTCGGCTGGACGATGATCGGTTTCGCGGTGAGCGGGCGAAGGACTTTTAGGGTCGCGTAGACGTCGGCGGGACCTTCGGAGCAGTTTAACCCGAGGGCTTCGACGTCTTTCCGCGTTCCGATGCGTTCGGCGAATTTCGCGATGAGGTCGGTCTGGGAAGATTTTACGGAGAGGGAGGCTAAGACGGGTCGGAGGGGGTCGACGCTCCGAACGCCGTCGATCGCGGCTTCGAGTTCGGAGAGGTTCGTGAAGGTTTCGAAGACGTAGGCATCGAAACTGTGTTCTTCGGAGGAGCGTCTCGCATTTTCAATCGCGAGTGCGGCGACGTGGGCGTACTCTGCCCGCGCTTCGTCGAGACCGAAGGATCCGAGCGGTTCGACGAGAACGCCGAGGGGCCCCATGGAGAAAGCGAGTCTCGGGCTCCGGCCTTCGTTTTTCGCTTCTTCGAGAAACTCGCGGCGAGCGTCGTTCGCGACTCGGAGGGCGGATTCGATGATCGCGGGGAGTTTCGCGTCGAGGTCGAATTCTTTTAACTGCACGCGAGACGCGGCGAAGGTGTTTAGCGTGAGAAAATCGGCGCCGGCGTCGAGGTAGTCGCGGTGGACAGATTTCACGTCGGCGGGTGAGGAGAGGTTCAGTTCCTCGAACGGGCGATTAATGTAGAAGCCGCGTTCATAGAGCTCGGTGCCGAGACCGCCGTCGAAGAGGGTGCCGTTCGCAAAATCGCGGAATTGGCCGGATAGATCCATTCGGTAGGAGTATCTGATTTTAGGGGTCGGCGCCATGATGGTTTAATGCGTTAAATTTCGATCTTTTGATCACTCATTCATTATTCGGAACTTGATGACGTCCGGAATCACTTTTTGTTGAGTTCTTTTTCAAGCGATTCTCGATTTAGTTTATATACGAGTTTCTTGCCCTGCTTGCTTTCAATAACGAGATTTAATTCGGCCAGCGACTTGAGTTCTCTTCGTGCGATTTCGCGCGACATCTCAATTTGCTTTGCATATTCCTCGATACTCACCGTCCGGAACTTATGCAGCGCCATTCTTTGGATAAGGCCAACTTGATTTTTCGAGATACCGAGGGTTTTCATCAGATTACGGATGCGAAGGAGATACTCCACTTTTTTCGATACGGCCGTAATGGCGGAGTGAATCGAATCTAGGCAAAAGTCGATGAAGTACGTGACATCGAAATCATTGCTAACCACCTTCTCGAATGACTTCTCGTATTGATTCCCATGCTCTTTGAGGTAGGCCGAGACTGAAAGCAGCTGAATGTAATCGAGGTTGTTTCGGATACATTCGAAGTAAAAGAGGGCGCGTGCCGTTCTTCCGTTACCGTCGAAGAATGGGTGAATATACGCGATAAAGTAATGAAACAGAATTCCCCTTAGGATCGAAGGAAAGTAGCGCGGGTTTTTAGTGGCGAGGAGAATCGTTTCGTCGATCGCGGCTTCGATAAATGGATAGGGAATGCCTTCGTGTGGTCCTACAAAAACCTTGTCGTTTCTAAATTTTCCAGAAAAATTTGAATCGTCACCACCCATAGTGTTTTCGGTGACGATCCGATGCAGCTCGAGAATGAGTGCTTTAGTGATGGGCTGATTTTTATTCTTTTGGATCCAATTCATTGCTTGAAAGTTATTAAAGAGCATCCACTCATCTTTGGTGGCGGGTCTATTACCTGAGGCAATCAGCTGCTGCGCCTGAGCGCGCGTACTTTGTGCGCCTTCATAGATTGCGGACGTAATGGCTTCTTCGATCGCAGCGTCGAGAAAGAGATCGGCAGCGAAGCTCGACTGTTCATTAATCCGAGCGAATAGTCCGACGCCAAGTTCCTCGATGTCTTTTATTTTTCGGGATAAAGCATCTGAAGGAAAGAACCAGAAGTTCTTATCGATCACGTCCAAAAATAACGGAATCGATCCTATCTTCCGGTTCAGTATGATCTGTTTCGAAACCGCTACCCAGTCTGCCGGCAATTTCTTTTGCTGCAGCAGCCGGTAGCGAATTTCATCGACCGATAGGTAGCGTCGCTGGGTGTACTCGATCCAAATGGGAGAGTTCAGGAACTCGAATTCACCTTTGGGCGGGACCTGTGGCATCTGTCTATTCTACAATATTTGGGCTCAGAATTGTAATTAGATCTACAACTCTGAGCCCAAATATTGTAGTAATGAGGCCATTTCGTAAAAAAGTGTTCTTTTTCAATGGGTTATATCTACAGGCTCGGGGCCCGAGGTTGCGGGGTGGCCTAATCCTTCAATCAGCGCGCCTTCTTGATTCGTTTAGCGAGCGCGGCGCTCCGAACCGATCCGCATGGCGAGCTTTTTCCCGATCACCTAAAGCCGGAAAAATCTAAGTGGCCGGTACAAAACCTTCGTCGGTGGCTGAAAGCGATTTGAGATAAGGGCGCTTCGACTTTCCCCTCGGTAACTGCTTCGAGTGGAGAACAGAAAAATCAAAGCGCGTCGATAGACTGAACCGTGAGAAAAAGGCGCATCGGATTGTCATCAAACTCGAGGAAACCGTACTTTTTATAGAAATCCACCGCCGAAGTATTAAGCGCGTCAACGATTACGATTTTTATCCCGAGGTCTTTACTGGCAGCTCTGATTCTTTTTAGCGCTTCGATCAAAGTGAGTTCGCCATAGCCCCTCTTTGTGAAAATGATATCGACCGCTAGGCGTCCGATGAGGATTCCCGGAATTTCTTTGACTGGAAAGCCGAACTTCGAAGCAAGCGACTCCTTTTTTACCGAGTGCGAACTAACGGAGTAGTAGCTGACGATTTTTTTAGCGTCGAAGTCAAAAAGAACATGCGTTCTGCTGGCGTCTTCGCGGCTATGTTGACTTGCGTATTTCTGAATGTAGTCAGTCAGAGACGGCTCCCCACATTCGAACGCTTTTCTGTAAGAAGCGCCATCGGCCTTTTCGAGTTCGAGTAGTTCGGAGAGGTGGATGAATTTTTTGATGGAGATTATTCCTTCAACTTTTTGGAGTGAGTCTTAAATGCTTCTCCCAATTTCGCATTGGGCTTTGACGGACTTTTGAGTTCGTTCTCGACCTTTTCGAAATCGCGTTTACTCAAAAAAAGAGCCTCCACCTGTTTGTGTTCGAGGAGGTCTTTCTTCGCTTTATCTAGGGCCGTACTGACTAAGTAACTAGTCATGTCCTGACCAGTAACGTCGGCGGCCATACGGATGAGTTCTTTGTTTTCAGGGCTAATCCTTAAACCAATGGAATCAAGCTTCTTTGCGGTCGACATAAAACCCTCCTAGGGTGCAACCACAGTATCACTATATTTAAACTGAGTTGCAACATAGTTATAACATCGAGTGATGCCTAAACCAATCATAGTTGTTAACTATATGAAATTAAAGGAAAATATTTCAAATGATCCCTACATAGGGTGCCAATCTGAGGAGGAACAGAAAAGGACCCCTGGGAACAACCCCTCCCCCGCTCCCCTCAAAGGAACCGGCGGTAGAGGGGTCGATTACCGGAACTAAATAACTAAAATGATTGAGATCTTTCGATTATAGCGAATTAATTAAATATTCGCTATAATGGCCAAATGGAAAAAAATCTAACTGCACTCCAGATGAAAGAGGCCCTAACCCGCCTTGATGAGCTTCTCTCGTCGGAGGTCACACTCATGATCGGCGGGGGCGGCGCGATGCTGCTCGCGCATGGGTTCCCTTTAGCGACGACGGACATCGACGGAATTCCGAAGGGGATCGAAGTGGGAGCGCTCGACGTCTGGGTAAAGCAGATCGCCCAGGAAAACGGGCTCTCGCCGGATTGGTTAAATCCTTACTTTTCGACCTTCACGCATACTCTCCCTGCCGATTACGGGGACCGTCTCGTGAACGTTTTTTCGGGTGGGCACCTGAGAGTGGAGGCCCTCGGTAAGGAAGATTTGCTCATCATGAAGTGCTTCGCCCATCGGTTAAAGGATGTGGGCCACGGTCGCGCGCTCATCCGGCTCGGCGCCGATCGGAAAAGAGTCGAAAACCATATCGAAGCGCTTCAAAAAAAAGGAATTCCCGGCGCGGATAAAGCGCTCGAGTTTCTCGACGAACTTCTCGACTTGGAAGGCGTATAAATGAAAGGGCTCGTGCAAATCCCCCGAGCCCGAGATCTCGAAGCCGCCTACGCGCATTTACAATCTTCGGCGCGGGCGGGAACCGCGCCGATCCCCGAAAAGGTCGCCCTAATGTCGCAGTGGGCTCGGTTCGATCCGAGGCTCGGCGAGCAGCTCGTCGCTCACCTTGGATTCGTCTGGCGAAAGCTCGGACCGCTCGAACTCCATGAAGAACTTCGGCATCAGCCATGGCCTTCTTCGATGGGGGTGATTCTTCTCGAAACTTTAGACTCGATTCCGAAAAAGGACCGCGCGCTTTTTCGCGGATGGATGGCTTTAGTGATGGGGGGGGTCGAACTCGCGCCGGACGAGCACTACTTTATCGGGTTAAGATCGCCCGGAAGTCGGCTGATGTTCGAAGATACGCTTCGTTCTCATCGGTCCTACCGACGGTGGGGATATTTCGGGAGGGAAGCGCTCGTGAATAAGGCGGTCGCTCGGGCGGGGGATTCGAGCCGAATCGATTCTAAGACGAGGCGCCGTATCTTGGACGAACTTCTGAGTACGCGCGAAAGAATTACGGTTCGTGAATATCGAGAAGCGCTCGAGGGCGCAGTCACTCGACGGGTCGCGGAGCTTGATTTAGAGCGGCACCCTAGGCTGCGGGGCCGGGGAAATACGCGCGCGCGATTCTATGGGGTCTTGAAGCGGGGTAGAGAACGTTTCAATACGTGAGCCGTATCCTTCGAAACGAGGTAAAGACGTTTCGATTTCCCTTCGGTGACTTCAACTTTAATACGGCGCATTTTCGCAGCTACCGGCAGTTCACGCCGGCGGAATGGTAGAGGGTTAGTCCCTCGTGGACGAGGCCGGTCGGAGACCAGCCGCTACCCGGTACGTCCGAAGGGCCGGCGAGTAAGAGCTGGGAACCCGATGTTTCCGGTGATTCGCTTGGAGGGCCGGAGTGCGCGTCCCAGTCGGTGTTCCAGCTTCCCATGGCGAGGGCGTACCAGATTTCGGCGACGCCGGTGGAGATCGCGATTCGTTTAATCGCGGGATCCGG
>JBBQMV010000209.1:0-5339 GCA_038329315.1 Bdellovibrionia bacterium
TCGAGACTTGGGATATCGGCGGGACGCTGACGACCATCGATAACTTTACCCAGCTCGGACTGCCGATGCCTTTAGAACTCAGCGCGACTTACTATCACCCGTTCAAGGGTCGGAACGCGCCGGTGGCGTCGTTCTTTACGGTCGAACTCGCGATGTACTTCTGATTCGCACGGATCACGGTTCCCGGGAACCGCTCCTTACGCTCACCGATCCGAAGTTCTAAACTTTGTCCAAGCGCACTTTGTGCGCCCGAAGTGAAACGTAAATTTTCGCTTTAGAGTACGGCCTACCTCCGGGCTTCTAGTCGATTACACCCGACTCATTTACTCAATTCACAGTTCCCGGGAACTGTTCCCATCTTTCGCATTCGCGTGCAGCGAGCGCGCCGTTGTTCAAAGCTTTCCGCGCGCGATTCAAACCGAATCCCCTCGCCTTAAATAGCGCGCCCCTAAAATCAAAAACCGGCAATCTCTTCTGCGACTTACTTTTGAGAAGTAGCGATCGCGAATTTTTCCGCGCCCGCCTTCCGAGTCGAATCCATCACTTCGATCGCAGATCCGAGAAACGACTGTCGATCCCCTTCGAGAATCACGAGCCGCGACTTCGTCATCGTAAACGCTTGGCGCACGGACGCTTCTAACGGTCCGTAATCACCGGCCGCGATCGCTTGGCCATTCACGGCCATCTTCCCCGCCGGGAGAAGACTGACGACGATGCCTTCGGGTTGGGCCTGCGAAGTCTGGGGCGAGGCTTGGGGAAGGTTTACATCGACGCCATTACTCGTGAGCACCGACGAGGTGACCATGAAGATGATGAGCAGAACGAGAAAGATATCGGTCAGCGGCGTGATGTTAATCTCGGCGACGATGTCGGCTTCGCCTTCATCCGACCGGTCCGATTTTCCACCACCGAGCCGCATCGCCATCGTCAGGCCTTCGGATCGGCGACTTGGGAAGAGGAGAGAATTTCTGCGAACTCTTCGGTTTGGATGCGAATGAGGAGAACGAACGAACTCCACCGGGTCTGAAGCGCGTTGTACGCAATGACCGCTACGACGGCGACGATAATGCCCGACGCGGTCGCGACGAGTGCCGAGGAAATTCCGGCAGCGACGACAGCGAATCCACCCGCGCCTTTGCTGGCCATTTCACCGAAAGCTTCGAGAATCCCGACGACGGTTCCGGCGAGACCGATAAATGGCGCCGAACTTCCGATCGTGCCGAGCATCCAGAGGTTCTTTTTCAATTCTTGGTTCAGGATCTGGCGACGGCGATCGACGGCTTCCAACCAGTTCGCCCGCAACCGTTCGTCTTTGGCGTTCAAGCGATCGAGAGCGGTCTTCAAAAGGTCCGCGGTCGGCAGGCCTTCGTTTTCCGAGCAGAGCCGACGAACATCATCCCATTCTTGGCGAAGGAGAGCATTCATGGCTTCGAGGTGAAAGTTGCGAAGCGAGCGACTGAGGGTGCGGTAGCGAAGGACGCGCTCGAAAATCACCGCCCACCCGATCAACGAACAGATCGCGAGCGGAAGCATCGTCATTCCGCCGTGCTTGATGAGTGCCCAAATCGAAGTCGAATTTCCGCTGACTGCATCCCCGAACATAGTGGTTGCGACGATAGGACCGGCCCCCTAGGATGTCAAATACCGCGATGAAAGCTTTCCTTTGTCTGATCATCATTGCTCTCGGAGCAGCTTTTGGAACTGCCGGGTGCACGCGCGAAAAACTCGAACCCGATCTCCCGGTGGGTCGCCCTGCCCTAGGCACGGCGGCGACCTCGGGGAACCCGTCTCTTTCCCACCTCGAAATTTCGGCACGGCCACCCGGAATCCGGGCTTGGACCGTCGGTCTCGAGCGGGGCTTGAACGGAACGTGGAGACTCGAATCGCGTTCCGATCGCCCCGGTGATTCAGGCGACCTCGCAGATACGAAACTCGTCGATCATTTTCTCGAGATCCTCGGAACGTTCGCAACCGAAGCGCCAAGTGGCGGCGGAAATGACGCGGTCTTCGGAATGAATCCGCCACGGATGGAAATTCACCTCGGCGAGCCGAAGGACGAGAAAGTCCTGCGCCTCGGAGAAACCACCGGACCGAACGGAATCTATTTCCGGCTCGGAGCCGAGACGCCGAACTCCAATCCTAAAACCTGGATTGGCCGGGGCGCTCTCATCGCGTTCTTACCGACGCTCGAAACGCCGGATTCCTTCGTCGAAAAATCGCCGTACTTCGCGCCGATCGAGACGATCCAGTCGGTAACGCTTGCGAAGCTCGAAGGAAAAGACCGGGGAACCTGGGAGTTCAATCGAAACGGTCCGCGCTGGTCCGCCGGGAAGATTCCCCTCGACGACACGAAAAACGAACTCGTCGAGCGCATCTTCCGCCAGCGCTTGATCCACGTCCTTCCGGCGACGGAGAATCCGGACCTGGCGCACTCCGATTGGAAAATCACGGTAAGGACTGCGGAAGGCGAAGAAACGCTGACGATCGGTTTCCTGCTGAACTCCGTGTACGCGCGAAACCCGGCGCGCTCGCATCGCGCCCTCGAACTTTATCCGGAGCTTGCCGGCGCCTTGAGAGCCTTTACCCAAGCCCGATTCACTCCGCGCAAATCCGGCACGAAATAGTGACCGCGCTCGGTCGCATGTCCGAAGTGATTTGTGGAAGTAATGACACAAACGCGGAGCCCTGCGGCTAATCCCGACTCAATCCCCGCGAAACTATCCTCGAAGACGAGTGTCGATTCAGGCTTCGCACCCATTAAAGAGAGCGCCTTCTTAAAACCGTCGGGGGCCGGCTTACTCGACGGATAATCCTCGGCACCGAGAATCGTGTGAAAAGCGTCGCTCAGTCCGAGCTGCTTCAAGATAGAGAGGATGTCGCAGCGGTGCGACCCCGAGACGAGCGCGAGCGGAAACTCCTGTGCGAGATCACGTACACATTCGACCGCTCCCGGGACTACAACCAAGTCCGTTTCAATCGTCGAACGGTACGCCGAGAGCAAAATCTCCGTCGCTTCTGCACGCGAAGTTACTGGAGGGTATTTGCTAAATAGGAAATCCAGGGCCTTTTCCCAGGTTCTTCCCGTCACGTATTCGGCATCTTCGGGCTTCACTTCGTGATTCCACGCCGCAAAGCAGTTTTTGATCGCCTTCGCCGCAGCGAGTTCAGTATCGACTAAAGTGCCATCCATATCGAAGAAAACAGTCTTTATCACAGAAATCCAGGATGGGGTCGTTCCGAGAAATATGCAAGTTTTCCCGCAAAATAAGGGTTTTTCTGTGATTTTAGCGAGGATCCCGCGGATGAACCACGAAAGAAAACCGAAAAAAAGCTAAATAACCGCAATAAGTACGGTGATTTTTTTAAAACGATTTTGAAAAAATTCATTGCCTGCAGAAAAAAGCCCTCTTACAACTTATGAAACAGGAGAAAAACTAACTTATGGCTAAGAAGAAAACCAAGTTCTCGTTCATCAATGAAGTTCACGAAAATCTCATGAAGTCCGCTACCGTCACCCGCAAGGGCGAAGTACGCATCAAGCGTGCTGACGTTCGCTTGATTCTTGAGACTGCTTTCACCGCCGGCGCGAAAGCTGCTGCGGGCGGAGAGCGCGTGCGCTTTCCGGTGGTCGGAACGCTCGTTCGCAAAGAAGTGAAAGCTCGCAAGTCGGGCAAGGGCATCAACCCTTTCACGGGCGAACCTATGGAAATCAAGGCTCGTCCAGCGACGAAGAAGCCTCGTTGGTCCTTCCCTAAGGGCCTCAAGGAAACCTTCGCTAACAAGCGTTTCTGGTAATCCCTCTTCTTCTGGCCGCCCTCCGGGCGGACGCTTAAGATCAATAGCCGTCCGGGAGAAATCCCGGGCGGCTTTTTTTATTTTTCGGACGGCAATTCGCCTGCCAATGAGCGCGGGATCAATAGCGACACACCGGTGAAGCGAGACCCAGTTTACTGCAAATCTCCGATGGTCGATAATCGAGCTTGAGGTACGTTTGTTGAAAAAAGCTTTATTTCGCATCCTTTGCGCAGCCGCGTTCGCGGCCTTGCTCGCCGGATGCGCCCCCCAAGTCACCACCCTACGAAGTTCGGCCCAACTTTTAGTTACGGCGCGTCCGGCACTCACGTCGCTCACTTTGACGGACAGCACGCCGACCAACCATACTCCTCTTAACTTAAGCCATGGAATCGTGATCGGGAGCCAGACCCAATACTGCCTCCTCGAAAACTCGACCAACTCCGCTCTCTGTGTTTGGCATCCGGGAACTCTTCCAGCGACCTATACGGATTCCTCACCCGATGGAGCGTTTACCCTCACCGCGTTCTTAAAAACCGACGGGGGCATTTCTGACCCCGTGACTTCGAATTCGATCGTCATCGATCGCACCGCGCCAGTATTGACCTCCGCAACGATCGGAAACTCGAATCCGACGAATACGACGACCTATACCCTCTCCTACGGGGCGATTACCGCTCTTCCGTATTCGGACTATTGCATCCAGGAAAATAATACGACGGTCGGAAGCTGTAGCTGGGTGTCCGGGACGTTGCCCGCGAACTTCGCGGTCACGGGCACTAATGGGGCGAAAGCCCTTTCGATTTGGCTCCGCGATTCGGCTGGAAACGTATCGACGACCGTAACGACGGCGTCCGTGACTTATGACTCGACAGTACCGACGGTTGCTTTCTCCTCCCCGGCCGCTAGCTCCTACGTGAACGCCGCGAATGTCGCGAGCTTCGCGGTGAGCGGCACCTGCTCAGCCAATGGTCAAAACGTGGTGATCTCCGGAGCCGCATCCGCGACGATCGCGTGCTCAGGAGGCGCCTGGAGTACGACACTTAACCTTACCGCGGCTGCCGACGGCGCGGTGACCCTCTACGCCGATCTGACGAATGCCGCTGGGACTCCAGCGATCCAAGTCTCCCGCTCCTTCACGAAAGACACTGGAATTCCTACGGTAGCCATTACGAGTCCTGCAGCAAGCAGTTACGTAAATAACTCCACGAAAACCTCCTTCGCCGTAAGCGGCACATGCTCGGAAAATACTCTTACTGTTTCTCTCTCGGGGGCTGGTTCGGGAACCGCGACCTGCAGCGCTGGCGCCTGGTCTGCAAGTCTTGATGTTTCAGCGGCTGCCGATGGCACCATTACGATCTACGCTAATCTCACGGACGCAGCTGGAAATCCTGCGGCCCAAAGCTCCCGCACCTTCACGAAGGATATCGTTCCCCCAACTTTCGCAATCACTGCACCCGCCGGAGGCGCCTACGTCACGGCCGCAAATAAATCGTCCTTCGGGATTTCTGGAACCTGCTCGGAAAACGGCGGAAGCGTCGTACTCT
>JBBQMV010000210.1:0-5300 GCA_038329315.1 Bdellovibrionia bacterium
GAACCTTAAGCGCCTCCAAAAAGAGAACAAGTCGCTCAAGCAGCAAATTGCGGACACTGGGCAAACGCCGACTTCTCCTTCTCCGAATGCGGCGGCTCCGGCACTACCTGAACTAAAAGCGGCGAAACCTGCTCCGGCTCCCGCCGCTGCGCCAGTCGAGCCGGAAATCCCGGAACTGGCCGCCGCTCCCGTGACGCCGGATCTTTCCGGACCGAGCGATGCGGATATCGCGACGGAAACCGTCGATCCGTCTCATCCACACGATCCCGATCATCCGGCCGATTTCGAATCGCTCGTGGACGTGGTGGAAAAGAACTTGGCAGACGCGGCCAATTCCGCGAAAGTTGATCCTAACGCAGCGACCGCTCCAGAATTTAAACTCGAGAACGGCCCGGCAGCGGAGAATGCGACCGATGAAAAAAGCGAAGAGCAGCTTCAAGCCGAGTTCGAAAAAATGCTTAAGTCTTAGCGCGCTCGGCCTCACCCTCGCGATTTCTTCCGCGTACGCCACGATCCCATCGACGCCGATAGGATTGAAGACCACGGTCGAGGCGAATATTCGCGACGACCTGAAGTCGTTTCACAAACAAAAGAAGAACGACTTTCAAGCGCTCGTCCAAAAATGGGAACGCGTTTACGGTGGCGCTTCGGCTCCTTCTCTTTTGAAGATCGCTCGCGACAAGAACACGGCGAACACGGACCGCTATGTCGCCGTCCTCGCCCACACCCGCGTGCGAGGACCTCACGACGCGACCGAACTTCTGGGCCTCCTCGACGACCGCGACTGGATGGTCCGATCGGCCGCGCTGAAATCGATCGAGATACTCGGTTACACGCCGGCTTCGCCGAAAGTACTCGAGAAATTGAAAACCGATCCGGCGCTCGTGATTCGCCTCCAAGCGATCGAAACGCTCCTTCGCCTTCGTCCGGCAGGACTTCCGGATGCACTCCTCGACGCCGCGATGGATGGGAAAAACTATCGCCCAGGAAACTATCGCAAGGGACGCGCGGACTGGGTTCCTCAGCGCGCACTCGCCGCGCTTCGCGAGCTGAAACCGGCGGGTTACTCGCTTCGCCTACTGCCGCTTCTGAACGATTCGAAAGACGGACGGATTCGGGCGCACGCTCTTCACACGATCGAAGTCCTCGAAGCAAAAAGTCTAAAGGCGGGACGCCCGTTTAACGAGCGCGCGGCCGCTTGGACCGGGGCACTTACCGCTTCTCGCTAATCTCCTAGCGTTCGAGAATTACTGACTCGCGGGAGCGTCCGGAATGAAATCCGGAGGCGCCGATAGATCTTCGTTCGAAGTCGAATCGTTCGCCGGCGGAGGCGGAGCCGACGTATCGGTAGTCGGTGGTTCGGAAGCACTCGCGGCGGCGGCTTTCTCGATCTCAAGCTTCGTTTGATACTCTTCGAGTTTCGCGAGGCGCGTCTTCACTGCGATGATCCTCCCTATCCGATAAAGGAGGGAGTTCTCTTCGATCGAGTCACTTTCGAGCGGATGATTTTCATCGAGCGCGTCGCGCTGAGCGAACTGCTCGCGCTGAACGGAAACCTTCACGGCTTTGACTTTATTGTAGACCCCTTTCGCGACCGAAACTTTGAACCGGTACTGGGCGCGCATATACGGCGCAGTAGATCCGTCCCCGTCGGAGAAGTTCTTTTCCTGAGTATTGTCCATCCAGCGCGATTGAAGAAACCCGGCTTCACGATTCGTCACATCGAGGCGAATCGATTTCATCGCATCGAGCACGGCCTGCCACGCAGTATTAAAATCCGTGGAGTAGACCCGATTAAAACTGGAGAACGTATTCGCGCCGACCGACTTTTTATACGCGGTCATACAACCGAGGAGCCCCGTCACGACTCCTAAAAGGAGCGCTACGAGCGAGAGAAAATGCCGATTTCGATTCGATCCGAACATCCCTTTCAGTGTGCAGAATTCTATTGCAGTCTGTCAACTCGCCGTCGATAGTCGGTGCATATAAGATGAAAGACGCCGAACTCCTCTCCGAAATTCGCCGCACTCTGACGCTCGAAGGCGACACGATCCTGAACACCGCCCGTACGCTCGAGAATCCGACGGATGCCCGAGCAGCGGCCTGGATTAAAGCCACGAAGCTTCTCGAATCCGCACTCGACGACGGCGGAAAAATCGTCGTCACCGGCGTCGGGACATCGGGAAAAATCGCGAGCAAGGTCGCGGCGACGCTTTCGTCGACGGGCTCCCAGGCGATCTACCTCCATCCGACCGAAGGCCTCCACGGAGATCTCGGTTTCGTGCAGTCGAAGGACGTCGTCATGGCGTTCTCCTACACGGGGAATACCGAAGAACTCCTCCGTATTTTGCCTGCGTTCAAGGCGCTAAAGACTCCGATCATTTCGGTCACCGGAAATCTCCGTTCGCGACTGGCGGAATTTTCGGACGCGGTCATCGACGCTTCGGTCGCTGCCGAAGCCTGTCCGCATAACCTGGCGCCGACAACGAGCACGACGCTTTCCCTCGCAATTGGCGACGCTTTGGCGATGGCGCTGATGAAGCTTCGGAACTTCGACGCCGAGAGTTTTGCGCGGAACCATCCGGGTGGAAGCATCGGTAGAAAATTAAATCTCTCCGTCGCGGACGCCATGCAGAAGGGCGATACCGTCGGCGTGGTGAATGAAGATACAATGATGGACCAAGTCGTGGTCGTTGCGACCCAGAAGCGCCTCGGCGCCGTCCTGGTTGTTCGCGATAAAAAACTGCTCGGTCTCATTACCGACGGTGACATCCGAAAAGCCCTCAGCCACCGCGAACGGTTCTTTCAGCTGAAGGCGGGCGAGGTCATGACGAAGAATCCAACGACGGCAATTCCCGAAATGCCGGCGCGGGATGCGATCGCCCTGATGGAAAATCGTAAATCCCAAATCAGCGTACTGCCCGTCACCGACCGCGACGGAAATTGGCTCGGTCTTTTGAGGCTGCATGACCTCCTCCAAACCTTCTGACGGGAACAACCCGCCTCCGATTTCAGCAACGGCCGACGACATTTGCGAAAAATGTTCTGGCCCGATGCGTCTTCGAAACGCAAAGCCATTTCCAGTTGCCCTTCAAGCAGCTTTCGGAATCTCATTTGCGGCATTTCTCTGGGCCCAAAGTTCGGGAAAATTACCCCCTAGGGCGCTGTGGACCTGGTCGGTCTTACAAGTTGTTTTAGGGATTCTACTCGTGCGTGCGCGCTATGCGTCAGCTAAAAAAGTTTTTATTTGCCTCCGCTGCGGAGCGACCTTACGCTAATTCTGTAATCATACTCACGCTTTTACCGACTTCATCTGCCCCATACCCAAAGGAAATTTTGTGAAATATTCGAACCTACTCACCCTCGTCGCAGTCGCCGGACTCGCGATGGTCTCTGCCTGCACCGACTCGCAAGCTAAGCCTGCGAAGCCGAACATCGTGACGAAGGACGCTCCGAAGCCAGGAATCGTCGCGAAAATCGGCGAAGTCGAAGTCACCGAAGAAGAACTGATCGGCGACGCTCGGGCCGACATCTACGAACTGAAGAAGCGTGAATATGATCTGAAGATGGATCGTCTGAATAAGCTCATGGAAGAAAAGCTGATCGGCGTCGAAGCGAAGAAGGCGAACATGCCGACTGAGCAATTCATCACCGAAAAAGTCGTGGGAAAGCTCACCACTTCCGACTCCGAGTTCAAGGCGTTCGTGAAGGAAAAGAAAATTCCTGAAGAGCAACTCAAGGAACACCCTGAGTATAAGCAACGGATCACGAGCTACCTCGAGAACCAAAAACGCCAAGACAAGGTTCAAGCCTACCTCGCAAACTTGACGAAAAAAGCGCCGGTTGAAGTTTACTTCAAGAAACCAACGATGGAACGCGTTCAGATCGAAACCGGCGATGCGCCGATGATCGGCAAGAAAGACGCGAAAGTTCAGATCATCGAGTTCTCCGATTTCCAATGCCCGTACTGCTCCCGCGGCGCGGAAACCATGCACGCGATCGTGAAGAAGTACGGCTCGAAAGTCGCCGTCACCTTCAAGAACTACCCGCTCCCTTTCCACGAGCGTGCGCAGCCCGCGGCTGAAATGGGACTGTGCGTGAAGAAAGTCGGCGGAGACTCTAATTTTTGGAAGTTCCACGACATCGCGTTCAAAAACCAAGACAAGCTCGACAACGAAAATCTCGTGAAGTTCGCCAAGGAAGCCGGCGCGAACGAAGCGAAGGCCAAAGAGTGCTACGACAAGGGCGAATTCAAAGCCCAAATCCAAAAGGACTCCGAGTACGGAAACAAGGTCGGCGTTCGTTCGACGCCTACGTTCTTCATCAACGGCCAAATGGTCGCGGGCGCTCTTCCTGTGGAGCAGTTCTCGGAAATGATCGACGACGAACTCGACGCGAAGAAGAACTAATCCTCGGCGAGTAGGTTCGCTTACGGATGGGCGGGCTTCGCCCGACCGCAGTAAGCGAACTGTTCTAAGAGACACTAGGTTAAAGAAAAAGGCCGGGTTCCCATCGGGGATCCGGCCCTTTTTCTTTTTCGGCCCACCTATTGCGCCCGGCGCGAACCCTGGTTCTAATCAGTTCGACCTTCCACACACTCATCAGGAGCCATCAACATGAGAGTCGTTATCACCGGAGCATCCCGCGGAATCGGCGCTGAGTTTACGCGCGTTCTGCTTTCCCAAGGCCACGAAGTCCACGCCGTCAGCCGGAACGCGGAAAAACTCGGCGAACTCCAAAAAGACAAGAACCTTCACGTCCACGCGATCGATCTCGAAAACGTCGCCGGACCCGATCTACTTTTTCGCGCCCTCGAAGGGCGCAAGGTCGATCTCCTCATCAACAACGCCGGGATGTACGCCCAGGGCGACGAACTCGAGAACTTGAAGTTCGACGACGTTCGCCAGAGCTTCGAAGTGAACACGATCATGCCGATGCGCGTGTGCAAATCGCTCCTCCCGCTACTTCCTAAAGGCGCGAAGGTCGCGCAAGTCACCAGCCTCATGGGTTCGATCACCGACAACGGCGGCGGCGGTTCGTACGCCTACCGCATGTCGAAGACCGCGCTGAACATGTTCAATAAATGTTTCGCGATCGAGCACGACGAACTCACGACGATCGTTCTCCACCCAGGCTGGGTCCAAACCGATATGGGCGGAAAGGCCGCCCCGACGACACCAAAAGAATCCGTCGCGGGGATGCTAAAAATCATCGCCGCTGCGAAGGCATCTGACTCCGGGAAGTTCTACGACTTCGAAGGCGAAGAATTCCCTTGGTAAACGCCATTAATGCATAATATC
>JBBQMV010000211.1:0-5299 GCA_038329315.1 Bdellovibrionia bacterium
CTGCGCCTCGCCACCGGACTGGCGGAGCTTGACCGCACGCTCGGCGGCGGACTCGTTCCCGACGCCTTCACTCTGCTCGGCGGGGACCCCGGCATCGGAAAGTCGACTCTTCTACTCCAGCTCGCAAAAGGGCTTCTCGCCCGGAACCGCGACCTGAAAATCCTCTACGTCTCGGGCGAAGAATCACTCGATCAGATCGCCGCCCGCGCGAAGCGCATGGGCGTCTCCGGAAATGGGCGGATCTATCTCGCCGCCGAAACCCAGCTTGAACGCGTTTTCGCGAATGTCCTCGAGTTAAAACCGAACATCCTCTTCATGGACTCGCTCCAAACGTTCAGCTCCGCTTATTCGCAGAGCGCGCCCGGAAGCGTTTCGCAGGTACGCGAAATCACGACTCGCCTTATGACGTTGGCGAAGACCGCCGGCGTCGCCGTTTGGCTCGTCGGTCACGTCACGAAGGAAGGCACGATCGCGGGTCCGAAGACGATCGAACACATGGTCGATACCGTCCTCTACTTCGAGGGCGAAGCTTCGCAAAGCTACCGCCTCCTCCGCACCGTGAAGAACCGGTTCGGGTCGACGAACGAACTCGGCGTTTTCGAAATGGATGCCGAAGGATTGAAAGAAGTACTCAATCCCTCTTCGCTTTTTCTCACGGAACGAAAAGAGCAGGTCTCGGGCGTCGCGGTCACCGCCTCTCTCGAAGGTTCGCGCCCGCTTTTAGTCGAACTTCAGTCGCTCGTCGTACCGAGCGGACTCGCAATGCCGCGCCGTACAGCGGTCGGGATCGATAGCGCACGTCTCTCGATCATCGCCGCCATCCTCGAACGCCATATGGGACTTCCGCTCGCGCAGAAGGACCTCTTCTTTAACGTCTCGGGCGGCCTTCGAATTTCCGAGCCGGCTGTGGACCTCGCGGCGGCCGCCGCGATCTGGTCGAGCATGGAAGAGATCTCACTTCGCGGCGACTGGCTTTTCCTCGGCGAACTCGCGCTGACCGGCGAAGTTCGCAGGGCACCGCTCATGGACGTCCGTATCGCCGAAGCGAAAAAACTAGGATTCACGACGGTCGTCATTCCGGAAAACACGCCGAAGAAAGTCATCGCTGGAGCCGGGATCCAAATTCAGACGGTCTCGCGCGTTCGCGATCTCGCGAAAATTCTCGTTTAATTTGGCGAACGCAAAAGACGCCGACATCGCTCGCCGAGACTTAGCGGACCGACAAAGTAGTCGGTTAGTCCAGGGGTCCCTCGAACACGGTCCCAGTGCGGCCTCAGTAGTGCAGCGAATTGCTCCGCGCCATTCTGTTTGTCGAGCTTGATGAGCTTTTCCCTGAACGGAGAAAGAATTTTTTCGAGCGCCCTTAGATCTTTCTCGGTTTTTGCGTTTTCTGCGAAGGTTCGGATGACATTGCTGACTTTATTCAGATCTCGCACGCTTCCAAAGTTCGCTAGGAAGTATGCGATCTGGTCGATCCGTGGACCGAGTGCGGCGAATTTTTGGTAGAAATTCTGGGCGATCCAAGTCGACCCGTCTACGATCATACCCCTCTGATTCACGTTCTTCCGACCCGGCCCAATGAAACCGCGATCATAAACAGCAGTCGATCCGATTTTTTTCATTAAACCGAGGAAACTTTCAAGGTCTGGCGCCTCGCGCACGAGACTAGCGAGCGGTTCAGCGCGCGACTCCGGCTTCATCAGGGATATGTCCTTTTCGATGCTCCCGTAAAGGTCCGCGAAGGGGAATACTCCGCTCCGTTTCTTGATCGCATTGTAATAAGTAGTAATATTCAGGCCCGGGAGACCACTGATGAGCACCTCATTTCCACGCGCGTCCTTTAAACGCTCGAGAAGACCGAGGAGTCGGCGGTTCCCTTCTTTTGATCCAAAGAATTCGGATGAAAAAAGGAGAGACTTTTCAATTTGTACGCGGTTATTTCCCCCGACCGCGCCCAGAAAACGCTCGAAGTGCGCGAGGCGCGTTTCGAGGCTCAGGTGGTCTTTGAAAGTCAGATAGAGGACGTGGTCGAGAATCGGCGTGCGAGACCGCGCGGCCCAGTTCTTAAACCACGGCTCCATTTCTGGGCCCCGTTCGCGGATGGCATTTCGTATCCGGTCGATCGGGCGCCGATATCCTTCGGTAATGCTATACAGCGCGGCTATGTCGAGATCGCCAGTCGCGGCGAGCGCTCCGCCACCATTCCCGAAAATACGGAATGTGCGCGCGATGTCGTCAAAACTGATCTGCGCGAATTCGTTCTCAGGAAGGCCGTCGAAGAATATTTCACTGAGGTCGGCTCGCAGGCTACCATTCGAATTGATCGTCGGCAAAACGCGCTCAAAATGGGCAAACCGAGCTTGCAAACCCATATGGTTCGAATAAGTCCGGTACATCAGATGTTCGAGCGCCGGTGCGTTTGTGCGAGAAGCCCAGCTCACGAATTCCGCTTCCAAATTTCGTGTTTTCATCAGTTCGTGCAACCGATGAAAAATATTATGACCGCCGCCACTCGTGAGCGCTGACATTTCGCCGACTCCGAAGTCGCGTAAAACGGGAACATGAGCGTCCGCCGGATGTCCAAAGGCGACAAAGATCCGCGCTACGTCGTCAGGGGTCAGTTGGTCCGCAACGGCGTTCAGCGGTTCGCCGATGAAAACCGTCGCGACGTGTTCATTAGCAAAATCAGGGATAAAAGATCGGAATCGGTCGAGACTGCCGGCACTCGTAAACGCATCCGGCGCGGCCACCAGGGCGTCGAGCGCCTCGTCGCGCATCGCGTGGGAATTCAGCATCTCGTCGGATACCCCGTTCGCATTCTGCCAGGCGGTCAACGTGGACTTATAAACAGCGTAATTTTTCTTCTTTGAATTCGAGAAGATCTCGTCGAAGCGATCAGCGATCTTCTCGTGCATATCGAGGAGGTTATCATCGAGTTCTCCGCCTCCGACTGGAAGGGCCGCTTTGATGATTCGGTCGTACCCGGAGTTACCCAGCCGTTCGAATCGTTTACCAAGCGCCTGAATAGTCTCCGCGCGCGTGACTGGTTCGATGAGCGCGTTCGTAATCTCGTTGAGGCGCAGATTCCCGTCGCCGCCTACAAAAAAATCCGGACACTCCAGATAGGCTTTTTGGAGAATCGGCGAAAGCCGGCCCTCATATAGGGCTACGTCGAGCCCTTGGGCGCCCAGCCAGTCGTGGACCCGTCCGCGAAAAGTTTCGATCGGTAATTTTCTGGAGTTCTCGAAAATCTCGTTCCAACGCGCGCGGACTCGGGGATGGACATTCGTCAGAAATTCGATCTTCGCGATGTCGAAGGTGCGTTCGTTTTCGGTGAGGGCAAGCTTCACGATCCGCTCGATTTCAGCGTCGTCGAACTTTTCGATATGGGTATTAATCAGAGTCACGGCGCGAGAATTCAGCGAAGCTTCCGTGAGGTAACCAATGACTTTCAGTCGGCGCCGACGCCCGGCCGCGCCGTCGAATACGTCAGGACATCGTTGCATGCCATCAAGCATAATCGGTTCGATCCGCTTTTGGTACTCGTCGTACCGGAGGCCTTGCTCCGTGAACCACTCTTTTACTTTTTCGAGGTAGACATCGAACGGCAGAGTTCCGACGTTCGCGAAGAGTCCGTTCCACCGCTGCTCGACCGCAGCTTCAATTTTCAGAAAACCGCCGATTTTGTCCCGAAGGTAGACGTTGTTCGTTTGAATCGAAACCGACTTTTGGAGATAGAGCTGGGCCGCGTTGATGCGATCGGTTTTCGCGGGCAACCACTCGTAGACGCTACGCTCGACCTTGAGGTCCGATCCGGTAGGAATCGGCGCCGCGATCCCCCGATCGAGAGAATCGTCGATAAAAAAACCGGTGTTGTTCTTTTCCGCGCTATCGTACGTACTCGATCTGACGAGCCCGTTCATATAGGTCCGAATCGTTCCGTCGAGGTATTGGACAGAAACCTGCCGGCTAGCCGTGCGAAACTTAGCGAATGCCTGGCGGATCGGCGCAGAATTCACGATCGAGTTCGTCTGGGTCTCGAGCGGGACGACCACCCGGCGGAAACCAAGATCCCCGCGCGCGGCATGGACCGATTTAAGCAGAAGGACCGCGTCGTCTTCCGAAATCTTTCCGTTGATCGTATGGATGTAAAAATCTTCAGCGCCGCCACCGGTCGTCACGACGGTACCGGAGAGGTAACCTTTAATCCTGTCCTCATGGTCGTAGACGAAAAACACGCGCTCTCGCGGACTCCAAGGGTACGCATATGAATAGGAGCTCGAACAATCGCCGCCCGCCCAACCTCGGAAGACGCCGACATGCGACGGGACTTCCTTTAGCCGCATCACGACCCGCTTCACCTCATTCAGAACGACGTGCTCGTCGCCGAACGATCCGGCCGTAGTTAGAAATTTCTTCAAGCTCTTCCGAACATCTTCCATCGCCCTCGCGTCACCGGTGGGGAATCCTAGCTGATTTAAACCCTCGTCGAACCACTGTTTATAAATTTCTTCGCGGATGACAATACGATGCTCCGTTCCGAAGGCGACGAGCTCGGCGTTCGCCTTCACGAGCATATGCTCCTCGCTGACCATCCGCTCGGCGAGGATCTTTAGAAGTTCCGTCTTGTCATGGGCGACGGCCTCGAGTTTATGGGAACGCGGATCGAAACCTGCGTTTATGACATCGTTCGGAAGCTTTTCGCGGAGCGCGTTCAGTGCATCTCCGGACGGCATAGCGAAAATCGCCTTCCGTTCGGCCGGCGGGACGAGATTGATTAATCCGATCATCGCGCCTTTATACCCACCCGAATGGAGGTAAACCTCGAACTGGGCCTTGAGCTCGGGACTCCACGCGAACGACCGGCCCGCGTGGGTCGCCGGCGGAGCCGCGGTCTTCGAAGTCGCGAAGATCGTGAGGATCTCGCCTACGCGTTTGTCCGGAAGGGAATTCATCGTCCGGAGCTGAGCGATGATGGCTTTTTCATTTTCGAGCATTCCGAATAGATCGGTTTCGTAGCTCGTAGTGTGGTCGAGAAGCGTCGGATAAGTTTCGTCGAGCCAGAGGAAGTAAGCCGCTTTTTCCCGATCGGACTGGAAGTTCGGAAATAGCGGATGACTCGGATCTGCGAGCGCGGTGGAATATCCCGAGACACTCGCGAGAACGAGGAGCGCGATGGAAAGAAATCGGAATTTCGCCCAGTCCGGGCGCAAGGATAGCCGCATACTCTATCCTTTTCGGAAGGATAGCCGGAAAGTTAAGACCAGACGGCAATCAGAGCTATACCCCCGTTCAGCTC
>JBBQMV010000212.1:0-5266 GCA_038329315.1 Bdellovibrionia bacterium
GGTCGATCGTCTTAGTCGATCCGGCGCCCTAGTCGGTCTGCGCTCTGAGTCATTCACTCCGAGCTAGACGCACTCCCGAGATCTGACTAAACTTTTCGAATGAGCGAAGACCAACCAGAGCATACGACGACTACGATTCAAGCCCCTACGTTTACCCCGATCGACCAGCACCTGTTCGAATCCCGCGTCATTTTCGTGAGCGGCGAAGTGAACTCGGAACTGGCCGTGAAGGTGAACCGCCAACTCCTGGCGATGGAGCGCACGAATCCGACGGCGCCGATCGTGTTGTGGATCGATAGCCCGGGCGGCGAAATTCACTCCGGCTTCTCGATTTACGATACCGCCCAGTTTATTCAGCCGCGCGTGGTGACCCTCGTCGCCGGCCTCGCCGCGAGCATGGGCTCGGTCATCTCGCTCTGCGGAGAAAAAGAAGATCGCCTTTGCTTCCCGAACGCGAAGCTCCTCATTCACCAACCGCTGATTTCTGGCGTCATCCGCGGCCAAGCCTCGGATCTCGCGATCCATGCCCAAGACATTATCGAAACGAAGAAAAAGCTTCACCGCCTCTATGCCGAACGCACGGGCGCGCCGATCGAAAAATTTGTCGAATTCATGGAACGGGATAAGTGGCTCCTTCCGAAGGAAGCCATGGAGCTCGGCATGATCTCGAAGATCATCTCGAATCGCAAAGAGCTCGAAGCCCACCTGAAGCGTTAATCGACTTTTTTCGGGCTCACTTTAATTTTAATGCTGAGCTCGATGTCGTTCTTTCGAAGCACCTCGGTGACGAGCTCGACCGGATCGATCTTTGACTGAATCTTCTCGAGCACCTCGGCCGAGAATTTTCCGAGAAATTCCGAACGCGTGGCAGACGCCTGCTGGAGTAGGTTCGTCACGAGTTCTTTCGGAAGCTTGAGTTCGCCCACGAGCGAACGAATACTTTCTTCGGTCAGAAAAGCGGCACCTAAGCCGACGGTGATCGCCTTTTTCAGGAGATCTCCGGCTTTCGAGCCTATCCCGGATGCGTCGTTGTCGTGCTGGTCGCTCATTTAGGCTCCCGCCTTTGCGCGCTTGTCCATCTCCGCGATCACCATCGGGAGCGAAGTCGCGGTGAGCGTCTTCAGCACCGGGCCAGGGATCCAGATCTTAAATTCGATTTCGATCGTGTAGGTCACTTCGGTTTTTCCATCGCCGAGATCCATGAGCGTCCACGTGCCGCTATCTTTTTTCAGGAGGTCCGACTCGACGAGTTTCCACGTGAGCGTCCCCTTCTCGGCGTCTTCCGAATGCTCGAGAAGGTACCAGAGGTCTTTGCCGAGAATATTCGTGAAGTACTTCACACGCGCTTGGCCAGGGGCTTTACGTTCGACTTCGACCTTTTTACAGCCGGTTACGAACTGGGGATAATCTTCGTAGCGCGTAATCGCGGCGAAAAGTTTGTCCTTCGGGGTATCGAGTGTTTTCGTGAGGGATGCTTGTGCCATAGGATTTAAACCCGTTCAGTTAAAGCCGTAGTTTGGTTTCGTATCGAAGCGATGCTCGGCTTCGATGTGGCGAATGGTGCCGGTTTCCGACCGCATCACGATCGAATGCGTATGGGCACCGCCCTTTACGAAGCGAACGCCGTTTAGGAACGGCCCCTGCGTAACGCCGGTCGCGCAGAACATGACGTTCCCTTTCGCGAGTTCGTCGATGCGGTAGATCTTGTCGAAGTCTTTAATCCCCATCGCCGTGGCGCGGGTTCTTTCGTCGTCTCTCCGGAAAATGAGTTTGCCTTGGAAATCGCCGCCGAGGCAGCGTAGAGCCGCGGCCGCGATCACGCCTTCCGGCGCCCCGCCCGAGCCCATCAGCACGTCGACGCCAGATCCTGGCTGCGCCGCCGCAATCGCCGCGGAAACGTCGCCGTCGCCGATCAGCCAGATACGCGAACCTAAACCGCGAACTTCTTCGATGAGTTCCTTATGCCGCGGACGATCGAGAATGATGACGGTGAGCTCATTCACCGCGACTTTTTTCGCCTTCGCGATTTCGCGTAGGTTTTCCGTCGGGGTACGCGTGAGATCGATCGCGCCTTTCGCGTCCGGCCCGACCGCGATTTTCCACATGTAGGTATCCGGAGCATGGAGGAAGTTTCCGTGCTCCGCGATCGCGATCACCGAGCAGGCGTTGTTCCCTCCCGTGGCACAAATCGTCGTGCCTTCGAGCGGATCGAGCGCAAGGTCGAGCTTCGTGCCAGTGCCCTTCCCGACTTTTTCGCCGATGTAGAGCATCGGCGCTTCGTCGCGTTCGCCTTCACCGATGACCACCCGACCGTCGAACTCGATCGTGTTCATCGCCGCGCGCATCGCTTCGACTGCCGCGTGATCCGCCGCTTTTTCGTCCCCACTACCCGTCAATCGTGCGGAGGCGAGAGCCGCCGCCTCGGTGACCCGAACAAACTCGAGCGCGTAGTTACGATTCATGCGGAGGCTCCTTTTAACCGATCGGAACAGAATTTTTTTAAATCTTCAGAGAGGTTAGAACTCGAAATCAGGTGCTTCGCAAGATTCAACTTCTGCGGATCAATCGCGGAATCCTCCGCGAAAAGCAGGGTATCGAGGCGGGTAACGCCGACGGCGAGACTCTCTTCATAAGAATTTTTCACGAGGCCGGTTCGGAGTCCGGTGCGCTCGTCCCATTGGATGAGTGCGCCGAGCATCATCACCGTAATGCGCGTGATCCGCGTCGCACCTTTAGACGCGAGACCGTCGCGCACGAGGAGAAGCTCGGTTCCGCTCGTGCTGGCGTACAAGAGCGAAGAATCGCCGGTCGGAACCGGCCTCAATTCTTGGCCGAGCATCGCCGGATCGAGGTAACCCGCGAGCGCATGTTCGACGCTCGCCGGAAGCGCGGCGAACTCGATGCCGACGAGATCGACTCCGAGGTGGCGAACTTGGCCGGAGACTTGAAATTTCTCGCGGCGGATATTCAGAGTGCCCTGAACTTCGGCGCCGACTTGAAAAAGGTAGAGATCTTCTCGTTCGGCAACTCGGATCGCCATGCCGCGAGCCGAGAGATCCGCCACGGCGAAAAATTTGCCCGAAATGGCGTCCCGGAAAACTTCGTGTGAAACGGTGAGTCGGGGGAGCGTGCGCTTCTCAGCGCCTTGCGGATCGTCCTGAGTCATATAGGAGCAAGCCTAGCCGGAGGCGATCCGACTTCCAAGCCGGTAAACGGTTAGGCCAGGCCGATATTCGATCTGATCGAGGATGTTAAAGCCAACCCGCTGGTAGAAGAGCCGCGGGCCTTCGCCACAGTAGAGGTGGATCCCGGGGATACCCGCGCTGGCGAGATCTTCCCGGTACCGATCGACGAGCGCTCGCCCCACCCCGTTTCCGCGCGCGCTTCGAGTCAGGTTCATGTGGAGGTGCGCGGGGTAATCCACGAGGACCTCCCGGGTCGCGTCCTTTGGAAAAGACTCCTCGGGGCCGAGATCGGAAGCCGGCCCGAAAAATCCGGCGCGGGTGCGCGTGAGGAAGCGACCAACGTCGCCATTCATCGGATAAAGGCCGAGTCGGGCTTGGAGAAAAAGCGGAACGTCGAAGAGCCAGCGACGCTCGGTCTTGAATCGCGCGCTATCGGGACATCCGGTGAGGTAACCCACGGGGGCGCCGTCGAGTTCCGCGACGTAACCCCAGTCGGAGCGCAGGCGCTGGTACGGCCCGACCCACTGTTCGGAGAAAAAAGGAAATCGCGATCGATCGATCGGCGCGCCGGCATTTCCGGTCTGCGCACAAACGTCGCGAATAAACGCCCAATCCGCGCGTTCGAGATTATTCCGGATTCTTAAAAACACACGAGTCCGGGAGCGGCTGGGCTACGAGGGAAATCGTGAGCGCCTTCATGTTCGGTATGCCGTAGTCTTCGAGGAGGTGCGCGTAGCTCCGGCGCCCAACGAAGATGTCGATGCGGTCGTGAAGGATCGCGCTGCCGATATCTTCCGCGCGCCAGATTCCGTCGGAGCGCGTGCCGTCGGGAAGGCGCATGCCGACCGTCTCGGCGATTTTTACGGTGGCGCCCGAAGGAATTTGGGTCGGATCGGCGGCGATCACGCGGAAAGGCTCGAGCGCACAAGCCCCGGTCCCCCGTCCCCATGCGAGCTCCGTGATCGCCCAGCGGCTTTCAGTTCCGATGCGTCCGGCCCAGTTCACCACGCGGCCGTCGTCGAGGTGCGCACTGCCCTCGATGGCGAGGTCGTGCAAGAATTTCGGAGTCACTTTCGCAAGCACAGTTCCGTCCATCATGAGGACGTCAGCGGTCTTTGCATCCTTCGGATAGTCGGACTCGAAAATCATGTAGTAGTACGTATTTCGAAACGCACCGAGCGGCGGGTCATCGAAGGCGTGTGCCGATAGGACGTTCGCTGAAACCAGGGCCATCCAAATCCAAAGGGAGACGGACTCTTTCCGAATCATGCTTTAAGGTTAAGGGCTTTACACGTACGTGCCAAGCCCTTAGCTTGAAACGAAATGCTCGAAACATCTAACGCTTCGCAACACAGCGACCTCGAGTTCACTACTCTTCCGAATTTACTGACTTCGCTCCGTGTCGTTTTAATTCCGTTGATCATCTGGCTCCTCATGCAGAAGAGCAACACCCTCGACATCGTCGCCGGGTTCACTTTCGCCGCCGCCGGCGTGACCGATTATTTCGACGGTTACTTCGCGCGGAAATATAAAATCGAAAGCGTCTTCGGGAAACTCATGGATCCGCTCGCGGACAAGTTTCTCGTCGTCTCGTCGCTTTGCATGCTTCAAGAACTCGGACGGATTCCCGCCGTTCTCGTCATCCTCCTCATCTGCCGCGAAATGGCGATCACCGGTCTTCGCGCGCTCGCATCATCCGAGGGCTTGATCATCGGCGCATCCCAAACCGCGAAGTGGAAAACCGCGACTCAGATGACCGCGATTCCGTGGCTCATGGCTTCGCAGGGTCTTTGGGGGATTCCTCTTTTCCAAATGGGCCAAGTCCTCATCTACGTATCGCTTGCGATTAGTCTCTGGAGTGCCAAGGACTACATCGTCGATTTCTTCGTCGCGATTCGCGCAAAGCGGAAAAAGAAACGCGAAGCCAAGCGCGCAGCCAAAAAGCTCAAGCGCGGCACGAAGGTCCGTACGAATTACAAACTGGCCCCCAAGCCTGCTCCCGACAAAACCGAGTAGCACCCAAACGGACAGGAAATTGAAGTGTTGGAGCTCCTATGAAGCTCCAATGCCCAGATTCTGAG
>JBBQMV010000213.1:0-5265 GCA_038329315.1 Bdellovibrionia bacterium
TCACCCCGGCTTGGAGTACGAATGGCGTGAGATCGAAATATTTTTGGCAAGCGCCCTTCAGCGAGTGCATGACGTCGGGTACGACGGTCGCGATCGCGATTTGGGTGATCTTTTCAGGATCGAACCCATTTTCACGAAGCACCTGCTTCAGGAACATCCCGTACTCATCCGAACTCGAGCCGCCCTTCGAGGTCTTTCGGAATCGGAAGAGAATCCTCTGCCCATTCGCAGTCTCCTCGATGAGACCCCCAAGAATTTGGCTATTACCGACGTCGAGCGCGAGAATCATACGTTCACCATCCGGCTGAGAGCTTGGGTGAGGTCCGTCTTCGTTTCGAAGGTCGAGCGGATTTCGTAGCCTTCCGGGGTCTTCGCGTAAATCTCGCCCGCGTGTCGATCGCTGCCGCGTTCGATTCCGGAAACGGCGTTATAGACGATGAGATCGCTATCATAACCGGAAAGATCGGCCGGTCCTTTAGAGGACGGCGTGGCGAGCTTAAAGGAGACTACCTGCAGTTTCGGATTTTTTGCGTATTTCCGGACTTGATCCAGGATTTTCGGGTTCGGTTCGAGGTGGAGCGTCAGGCCCTCTTTCGAGTGAATCTTCACGGTACCGTTCAATGGCTTCCCGGTCGCGGTCTCCATCCGGTCGACGTGATAATCGGACACGGCGGCCGCGTGAATGAGCGTATCGTAGTTCCCTTTTTCGAGCTCGGTCTGCATGGCACCGTCGAGGTCTTGAAAAGTCCGGTATGGAAGGACTCGAACATTTTTACCGACCATTCCCGAAAAGGGCGAGGATTCGGCGAGGAGAAGCGTGACGGCGCTTCCCTGATCGGCGAGCGCGTTCGCGACTCGAACTCCGGTTTCTCCCGTCGAGGTATTTGTCAGCACCCGAACCGGGTCGATCGCTTCCGTCGTCCCGCCGGCAGTGACCAGTATCTTCCGCCCGGCCGAAAAATACTTCTGAATCTCGGCCTGCATCGCTTCGGGCTCGACGAGTCTTCCGGTGCCGGTTTCACCGCAGGCCATCCGCCCTTCGTCGGAGTCGAGAACGCGTACGCCCCATGCCTTCAGTTTCGTCACGGCTTCGACGATCGCTGGATGCGCGAGCATCGATGGATTCATCGCCGGAACGATCCAGTACGGGCGCTTGAAATCGTGGGCCAGGAAAAGCGTTCCGACGAGATCTTCGGCGCGGCCCTGCGAAAGTTTCGTTAGCGTATTCCCGGACGCCGGATAGACGAGGGTAAGATCTGCCCACCGGGCGAGATCGATGTGCGCCATCGCGTCTCCCGACGCGAAAGTGCTGTCATAAACGCGGTGGCGAGTCAGCCCCTCGAAAGTCGGGGCCCCGATAAACTCTTTCGCCCCCCCGCTGAGAACGACGCGCACGTCGAATCCGTCCTGGGTGAGTTTCGAAGCAAGCGCGGCGGCTTTGAAGGCCGCGATCGAACCGGTGACGACGAGAAGAATATTTCGGCTCATACGTTTTTCCCTGAATCTCCCGCGAGCGGTACGTTATCGATCAGACGAACCTCGCCGAGGAAGGCCGCCGCGAATCGGCGGCGGCTTCCGTTCGGTGCCTTCCGGTCTTCGAGATAGTCGACCCGAAATCCGACGGACTCGAGTTTCGAACGGGCATCGCCGAGATCGGACGCGCCGATCATCGTCGCGTGAAGCTTCGGCGCGAGCGCCCGTTCCGACTGACTTAAACGGAGATTCCGCGAACTCATCGCGAGTCCATCGATTTCCCGAACCGTCGGACATCCGACGACTTCGGTCTCGAGAAAAAAAGCGCGAGCCATTCCCTGGATGAGGCTCAGCTGCTGGTAATCTTTTTCTCCGAAATAAGCCCGATTCGCTCGGGCGAGGCCGAAGAGTTTCAGCACGACGGTGAGAACCCCTTCGAAATGACCAGGACGGTAAACGCCATCGAGCACTTTTGAAAATTCGGTCTCGGTCAGCTGGTAGCGGTAGCCGTCGACGTAAATTTCCTTCGGATCGTCGGGCATCAGAACGGCGTCGACCCCGTTCGCGCGCGCGATTTCGAGATCGGCCGCTTCGGTTCGCGGATACTTTTCGAGATCGTCGGTCTGATTAAATTGGGTCGGGTTTATGAAAATCGAAAGGATGACGACGTCATTTTCCGCTCGCGCGCGCGCGAGCAGGCTCGCGTGGCCCGGATGAAGCGCGCCCATTGTCGGCACGAAACCGACCGTAGAAGCCGGCGCGAGCGAACGTCGCCAGCTTCGAAACTCGGCGACAGAGCGGAGGATCTTCATCCGTAACTCTCTTCTTTAGATGGATATTCGCCCGAGCGAACGTCGGCCGAAAAACGGTCGAATGCGCCGACGAACTGCTCGTAGCCATTCAGGTACTGGCGGAGGAACTTCGGCTTAAATCCCGGATTAAATCCGAGCAGATCCTGGAGCACGAGAACCTGGCCATCGACGTCGACACCCGCGCCAATACCGATGACCGGAATTTTAAGCGCAGCGGTAATTTTCGCAGCGATCTCGGACGGAACGCATTCGAGGACGAGCGAGAAAGCACCGAGGCGTTCGAATTCGAGCGCGTCCGCGAGTAGGCGGTCCTGATCTTCAGCGGACTTCGCTTGGACCTTCATGCCTCCGAACGCATTCACGAACTGGGGCGTGAGGCCGAGGTGGCCCATAACGGGAATCCCGGACTGGGTGATGTGGCCGACGACTTCCTCGTTTCCGCGGACGCCTTCGATCTTCACCGCGTGGGCGCCCGCTTTCACGAGCCGCTCGGTCGCTTCCATACCGGCGAGGAGGCCCTTACGGACGGCGAGGAAGGGCATATCCGCGACGAGGAATTTTCCGGGGGCGGCGCGGGCAACCGCCATCGTGTGAATCCCGATCATCTCGACATCGGCCTGGATCGTCGAATCGTGTCCGTGCATCGTCATCGCGCAGCTATCGCCGACGAGCAGGAGATCGACGCTCGAGTCCTGGAGGACCTTCGCGAAGCTCGAATCGTAACAAGTCACCATCACAAGCTTCTCGCGGGCCTGCTTTTTAATCTTAAAATCCGGAACCGTGAGTTTTTTAGTTTTCGACATGATCGATCCCTCGTGATTTAAAAAATTCTTCGAACGCACCGTAGATCGGCGAAAGCGGCGTACCCGCGAGGGCTTCGCGGTGATTTCTAATCGTCGGGAGATCACCCCGAACGAGTGGCCCAGTAAGTGCGTCGTCACCCGAAGCGAGAACGTTTCCGAGGGTACGAAAAAGGAACGGAGCGAGGAGGTTCCGTGAAAGTCCGAGCTCACCCTCAAAACGCGTGAATACTTCCGCCCAGAGGAGCGCCGGAAAATTTCCGGCGACCGAAACGAGCGAATGATAGAGGGCGCGCTTTTCCGGGTCGAGAAAAACCGCGAGGTTCGGCAAGCCGCCGAGTACTTCGGACGCTGCACTCCCATCGAATCGATTTTCAACGATGAACGGAACGCGTCGATAGGTCTCGAGGTCGTAAAGCACCGCTCCAAACGTCATCAGGGGATGCGCGCCGACGATGCCCGGAATCACCGTCGCGCCGGAGGCGTGGATGAACAGCGGCTCTTCACCCGAGGGAAGCACCGCGGTGCCGAATTCTTTCAGTCCTTCCCGAAGGCGATCCGCGACCGAAGCGATCGCGCGATCCGAGACGAGAATCCAAACATGCGTGGCCCGGAATTCGCGGAAAAGGTCGGCCGTCAGATCCCGCGGCGCCGGCCAGGTCTCGAAAGAGAGGTTGAGATCGGCGAAGTACTTAGCGAGGTGTCGCGAAAGTTTGCCGTTACCAACGAGAAGATGATGTGCCGGGCTTCCGGCGTGCGCGGGTACCTGTCCCATGGATCAAGTCCTTCTCTTTAATTACGCCTAACGCAGGGCCGTGACAATAGCGCAGGCGCCCCCTCAATTTAGAGGGCTAGGCACATTAACTCGATGCGTTACTTACTTAAGGTTTCGGCCCGAAAAGATCGACCCGGAGTTCCGAACGATCTTCCGGAGAGGCGTCGCCCGGTGGGAGCTCGAAGCCGACTTGGAGCTTCGCGTTCTGGTCCTTCGCGATTCCGAGTACAGTATCGATCGCCGGAAAAAGGTCCGTCGACTTCAAGTCGTAGCGGAGATGTGCAAGCGGAAGACGCCCGGACCGGAGCAAGTCAAGAAAGAGGTCGAGGCAATCCGAATCGTGATCGATCCCACCCGGTGTCGCGAGATCTTCGTTCGTAAATAGGATCGAATGATCGGCTGCGACCGTTCGCTCTTTACAGCGAGGAACGGGATCGGCCGAAGCCGCGGTGGCCGCGAGCAACGAAGCGAGAACCAGCGGGAATACCGCGCTACGGAAATTAATGGGTCACCCCTTTAGCTCCACCGGTGATCGGAGGAGTACCGCCGGCGGACGGCGCGCCTTCGGCTACTTGAAGGACTTCGAAATCGATCAGATTTTCGCCTTCCTTCACGCCGGCCGCGTTTACCCAAGACATCACGAAACGATGGGAACCGAACTGCAGAAGTGGAAATCCGCCGAGGCGAAAGAGCGCTTTCACACGGCGTTGTTCCGCCGGAATCTTCAGCTCACCGTTTCCGATGAGTGCCTGCTTTCCATCTGGCGTAAGGATGTGAATAAATACGCGACCGTCGAAGTGTCCGGCGCCGATCGCCTTTTCCCAGACGAGAGTAAGGACGAGCATCTGAACGTGGATCGGAACTTGGGGGGCCCGAATTTCATCGACGACGTCGAAAACGGAAAGACTTCCGGTTTGCTGATCGACAGAGGCGGACAAACTCAGCGAAGAAAACGCACACTTGAGATTCGATGGGGTCATATTCCACGACTATGCCACGACTATGTCACGAACGTGCGATGAACGCAGACAGTCAGGCGCTCTTTTTTGATTTCTTAGAGATCCGGGTCTGGGTCTCTTCGAGAATCATCCCGACGAGGAGGCTGACGACCGAAAGTTCTCTGACGGTAAGCGTGCTCGCGCCGATCCAGCTCTCTTCGATTCGTCCGGCTATAAAACGCCATGCGGGCGCATACGCGTAGCAGGCGACAAGTTTTTCCTGGGCGCGTTGAAAACGTTCCCGAAACTCAAGACGGGAGTTCGCGAGCTCGCGTTCCACATCGATCAAATGGTTCCGAAAAGTTTTCAAATCCGCGACTTCGAGCTCCGCGACGGCCTTCACGATCGCCGGACGAAGAAGTGCGCCGACCGAAATCACATCTTCGATTTCACCAAATAAAGGCTTC
>JBBQMV010000214.1:0-5249 GCA_038329315.1 Bdellovibrionia bacterium
AACCCGAAAAGGTAGCCTTTAAGAACCGATAATCCGAAATAGAGGTGTCTAGATTTTAGACAGCGCTTCGGATCTTAGCGGTCGAGACGTTTCGATTTCATGAATTCGATGATTTTCGTTTCTTTACTTGAGACGGCGAAATCGTAAGCCGACTTTCCTTCTTTTGTACGCGCCTTGGGATCGGCGCCTTTTGCGAGAAGCATCTTCAAGATTTCAAGGTGTCCGTTCACGGCGGCAGCCATCAATGACGTACCGCCCGTCTCGCGAATCGAGTTTACAGGAGCGCCGCGTGAAAGCAGATCCTTCACAATTTTCGTTCTTCCATGAAAAGCGGCCCAATGCAGGGCGGTTGTCCCATCTTCGGAGGTCACCCCGACATCTTTTCCTGAGTATTCCCGCATGCGTTCTTCGGTAAGGGTGTTGTCTTTCGATGCAAGGAGAATGTCGGTTCCGCTGGTGAGCGGCATCGTCGAGCAAGGACCAATCGAAGAGTCACAGAAAAATGAAATATTAGGCTTCGCCGGTGGTTCGACGCAGGTATCTCGATACAGCTTACAAAGCTTGGGGAGGTAAACACCCGAGTTTAGCGCGATGATCTTTTCGCTGCTCAGTGAGTCCTTAAGGTACATCCCTTTTTCAAGCCAGCGAAGCTGGACCGAGCTGCCGGCAGGTTCGAGATCGGCCATTGCTCGACATGCTCGGCCTTCGCCCGTTAAACAGGACTCGTACCACGCATAGTGGAGAAGAGGTTTTGCGGTCAAGACCGCAATCAAAATGAAAACCCCGCGCAACCATTTCCAATACGGGAACGGCGGAATTTTAATCCGTGAAATTTTCTCAAAAGCAAAAATCGCGACCGTCATCGCGATTCCAACGCCGAGAAACTGGTGCGGTCCACGGCCGAGAACATCCAGCCCTTCGTACCCAATCCCCGGACCGTCCGTGTGGGCACCATAATCCAGCACACTGTAGACTAAGCCCACGCAAGCCAGTGTGCCAGCGAACCACCGTAGAAATGAGAGGACCTGTTTCACCATGGGGTACCTTCCCCATTCTTAGCACCAAATCGCGTTCCGCAAAAGCCAGCTGGAAGCCATGCTGTGACTGCCCACAGTCACCAGATGGGAGAACCACCTAGTCGACGGGGCGGTCTGGACCCGACTCACTGAAATCGTGCAGAGTAACCGACCGCGGTCATGCCATTTACTTTCGACGCGATGACATCCCAGCGGAAGTTCGCGTTCGGCTCTTTCGTGTCAGAGGCCTTCGAATAAAGCTCTATCGAGTTCTGCATACTTTTAAACGGATGAACCTGCACTTCACGAAGCCGAAGCGTTTTACGGTCGAAAAGCGCGCGCGCAAGGTAATTATCCGAATCCGTGCGCAGCCCGCCGTGGATGAAGTTGCCTAGGCTCGTGAAAATCACGCCGCGTTTTCCATTCGTCGAAGGAATAACTTTCACGCCGCCCCAGGTATGCGGGCCTTCACCGAACACGACGTCGCCGGACCCTTCGCGGATGAAGCGCTCGGAAATGTGCTTGAGGAGCTTAAAAGCGGGGCCTTCTGGCCGCCCGTTTCCGCTCGAGTCCTGGGTATGAATCGAAAGAATGCGGAAGTCCGCAGGAGCGGCGCGAAACCGGGAGACAAGGAGGTCGATCTTCGCTTCTTCCGTAGGCGCGCCGTTCGTGAGAATCGTCGCGGCCGAAGGAATATTCCACGGTAGAGCCGCGACCGCGCCGATCGCTACGCGAACGCTACGACCGCCGATTTGGAACGGTACTACCCGAACGGTGAATGGGTCTTCGCCGGTCGCCGGAGCGGTGACACCGGCCCAGTTGAAGGGACGTGAGCTCTCTTTCGTGATCCGTTCGAAGTTTTCCGCCGTCATTTTAGGCCCCGGCACGGAGGGGCCGCCGAGTACCGTGCGTCCTAAGTTACAGTCTTGGGCGTGGTTGTTCGCGAGGCTGAAGAGATTAAAGCCTTTCCCGATCGCCTGGCGAATCGAATCCGGATGGGAGAGAAAATAGAAATCGACCGAGGAACGAATCGAATCGCAGCGTTCTCCGACGACGCTCTCCCAGTTCAGAAAATTGAGGTCGCCACCGAAGAGGGCTCCGGACGGATCGACGGCATCGATCGCTTCGTCGAATTTCGCAGGCGGCGGGAGCGGCCGACCGTTCGACGGCGTCGCGCCGTATGCCCAGGCAGTGTCGCCGGCACCACGGACGTCGAGACGATCACGTACGGGTTCACCGAGTGGAGACGCCGCGGAAGTCGCATCGGTCGCAATCTTATCCGCGTACCAGCTGAGCGGCTCGACGACTTCAAGTTGCTTCGCGGAAGCTACGGCTACGAAGGTCAGGACGATCAGGGGAAAAAACCGCAGATAGTAAGAAGTTGCAAAGCCCGAATTTCGAAGCTGCTTTGGTCGCTTGCAATCGCTAGCCTTTGTCTCTGATTTCATAGGAAACTCCGAAATCTGTGTCAATCAAATCGCGCCAACGAACCTAGAAATTACCAAAATGGCCGGCCTGCCCGTAAGAGCACGGGGCATACCACTTCATCATTAATATACGCGCATTGGATGGCGTTTTTTGTCTAAGCCTTCGACACCTGTCGAAGGAAGCCCGGGAATGGAACGTCTGTGGGCAGGTAATCCTTCAGAGTCATTATTAAAAATGGCGGAAGAGGTGAGATTCGAACTCACGGTACGATTTCTCGTACGCTGGTTTTCAAAACCAGTGCCTTAAACCGCTCGGCCACTCTTCCGTCTTCTACTTCGAACCGACCATCCAAAGCTCAGATCCGCGCTTCTCGGTCCCTTTCGCGCCACTCATATAGCGATGAAGCGCTTCCGGAATCCGAACTTCACCCTTTTCGTTTTGGAAATTTTCGAGAATCGCAACAAACGTCCGGCCAACGGCCAAACCCGATCCATTTAAGGTGTGTGCAAGTTTCGGTTTTCCGCCGGCTTCTGAACGATAACGAATCGCCGCACGCCGCGCTTGGAAATCTCCACAGTTCGAACACGATGAAATTTCACGGTAAGTATCCTGCGCCGGAAGCCAAACCTCGAGATCGTACGTCTTCGTCGCTCCGAAACCCATATCTCCACCGCAAAGAAGCATCGTGCGATAAGGAAGCCCGAGAAGCTCGAGAACCTTTTCGGCATTTTTCGTCATCTTTTCGAGTTCTTCAAACGAAGTCGTCTCGTCGACGATCTTCACCATTTCGACTTTTTGGAACTGATGTTGGCGAACAAGCCCGCGGACATCCTTTCCGTACGAACCGGCTTCGCTGCGGAAACACGGCGAATAAGCCGTGAGGTACATCGGAAGTTTTCCGGGCTCCATGATTTCGTCAGCCGCGAGGTTCGTTAACGGAACTTCCGAAGTGGGTATGAGGAAGAGTTCCCGATCGCCAACCGCCGTCTTAAACAGATCTTCTTCGAATTTCGGAAGCTGCCCGGTTCCCATGAGCGCCTTCCGCGAAACGAGAAACGGCGGAATCACCTCTTCGTATCCATGTTCGCCCGTGTGCAGGTCGAGCATAAACTGGATAAGTGCCCGCTCGAGCCGAGCACCCGCACCGCGGTAAAACGCGAACCGAGCGCCCGAAACTTTCGCCGCCCGTTCGAAATCGATAATGCCGAGACCTTCACCCAGTGCGACGTGATCCTTCGCTGGGAATCCCAACTTTTTCGGCTCTCCCCATTTATGAACTTCCTTATTTTCTTCGGCGTCTTTTCCATTCGGAACCGACTCGTGAGGGAGGTTTGGGAGACGCAGACTCATATCGTCGAGCCGCTCCTGAACATGTTTTAACTCATCGTCGAGAAGTTTTGAACGATCACCGATTTCGCGCATTTCTGCCATCAGCTTATCCGCCGCTGCGGCCGCCGTCGGGTCCGTCTTCGCTTTCGCCTTGAGCTGACCGACTTGCTGACTGCCCGCATTCCTTTGCGCCTTCAACGCTTCGGTCTCCTGGATCAGTTCCTTCCGACGCTTGGATGCCACCACGATTTTCGAAATCTCTTCCGATGGGAAGTTCTTCTTCGCGAGGCCTTTTTCCAAAACATCGAGCTGATCGACAAAGAGGCGGGGATCTAACATGGATTCGAGCTTACCAAATCTGGCCCTAGAGGTAACGCTCGATTTCGGCTTTATCCACTGCGTCCGGCTCCATTTGGATGTATTTTTGGAAAGCCGCGCGGGCCGCGATCAGGTCGCCCATATCCCGATAGCACTCGCCCATTCGCTTATAAAGGACCGGATTTCCCGGATCGATCTGGACGGCGGCTTGAAAGAGCGCGATCGCGCCGGCGTAGTTCTTCATCCGGTGGTTAGCGAGCGCGGCATTCAGTTTTGCTTCCGCATTTGTAGGCTGGAGGCCCATCGCTTTCGTGAGATGCGTCAAGGCCCCTTTCGGATCACCAAGCTGAATCTTCGCCTTTCCGAGCGCGACTAGGGCCGGCACCGAAAGGTCATTGTTCGAAAGCTCGATCGCATACTCCTCTGCTGCGAGCTTATAGTTCCCCATGTTCGAATACATAATGCCTTTGTAGTAGTGAAGGTTCGGATACTTCGGATAGATGGCGTAAATCCGCTCTAGTTCCGTTTGGGCTTTCTCGAACTGGGCCTTCTTCATAAAAATTTGGTACCGAGAAAGGTAACCCGATGGATCCGACGAGTTCCGATCGGAATAACTTTTGAACGCCTCAAGCGCCTTATCGAGCGCTTTCTTATCCGTATTTTCGTCGTTCAGATAAATCTGGGCCTGAAGCTTCCATGGATAAGCGTATTCGGGGTTTGCCTGACGGGCCTGATCCAAAAACTGCTGGGCGTCCGCCCACTGTCCCTTTTTAATCTGGAGCTCGGCGATCGCAGAGAGGAGTTCGGCCTTCGCGACCGAGCCCTTTTGAAGCTCATCTTGGAGGTACCGAATTCCCGCATCCGGCCCTTCAACTTCGGAAGCGGCTTTCGCAGTTAAAATGATCGGTTCAGAGTTCAGTGGGTCGAATCGACGCGCCAGCGAAAAGAAGAATGGCGCGTCCTTGAAACTTTTCGCCGCCATCAAAACTTTACCGTAGGCGATATAAACGTCAGGATCGATCGTTTCTCGACTCATTGCCTTCTTATAGAAAACGGCCGCTTCAGTAAATCGATTTTGCTTCGCGTACATATCGCCGGCCGCCTTATCAATCGCCGACTGGCTTACTGGAAGCCTTCGAAATTTATCCATCGCCTTTT
>JBBQMV010000215.1:0-5185 GCA_038329315.1 Bdellovibrionia bacterium
ACTGTATTCGCTAAAATGAGTCCGGCCGCTCTCGGCGGTGTGACTCTCCGAGAAACGGTCGCTCGTTCCGGAATCGATCCGAAGCTGATCGAAGAAATTTACTTCGGAATCGTTTCGCCGCCCGCCGAAGGGTCGAACATCGCGCGCGAAGCGCTCTTCGATTCCGGTCTCCCTCCCCAGATTCCGTGCACGACCATAAACCGCTACTGCGCTTCTTCGGCCGAAGCGACTGCAGGAATCGTCGCGAAGATCATTTCCGGCCAAATCGAAATTGGCGTTGCCGGCGGCGTCGAATCCATCTCCTCGATGCGCGCGCTTTTCTCGAACGAAGCCACGAACTTTTTTCAAGACTTCGGAAAGATGAAGACGACTGGCGCGAAGCTTTCGCACCTCTCGAAATTCAAGGCCTCGTACATGGCCCCGATGGCGCCAGGAATCGTCGAACCGACGACCGGCCTTTCGATGGGGCAGTCCGCGGATCTGATGGCCCGCCAATTCGGAGTCACCCGTAAAGAACAAGACGTATACGCCGTCGACTCCCACCATAAGGCTGCCAAGGGATGGGAAGACGGTTTTTATAAGAGTCACGTCATCGGAGTGCCGACGAAAGACGGAACGCTCATCGAGCGCGATACCGACATTCGCGCCGATACATCGGTCGAAAAAATTTCCGGCCTTCGCCCGGTCTTCTACAAAGACGGATCGATCTCGGCTGCGAACGCTTCGCCACTCACGGACGGAGCCTCCGCCGTACTCCTCATGAAGGAATCGAAAGCACGCGAACTCGGACTGAAGCCGATCGCTGCGATTCGCGCCGTCGCTTCGGCCGCGGTCGACATTCTAAAAGAGCCGCTCCTCATCGGACCGGTCTACGCGATCCCGAAAGTCCTGAAGATGGCCGGAATCACGTGGAACGATCTCGACATCATCGAGATTCACGAAGCGTTCGCAGGCCAAGTGCTGGCGACGTTCCGGGCGATCGAGTCCGATACGTTCGCGAAGGAAAAGCTCGGCCTCGGCTCTAAGATCGGAACGGTCGACCTCTCGAAGGTGAACCCTCACGGCGGATCGATCCCGCTCGGACATCCATTCGGCGCGACCGGAACGCGGATGATTCTCCAAGCGGCTCACGGCTTAAAAATGCTGAACAAGAAGCTCGCTCTCATTTCGATTTGCGCGGCCGGTGGCCTCGGCGAAGTGATGGTCGTCGAGTCGATCTAATCGATATTTCACGATGGGCATTACCCCTTCGGGACTCGGATATGGATTGGTTGCCGTAATTCTTGGGTTCGCGTGCATCATTTATTTGAGTTTGCGGTTTCGTAAGTCATCGCAAACGGCCGACCTTAATATGACTCCGGAACAAGTTTGGGAAATCGCCTCCCGCCGGCCGGAATGTTCCGGCTTTTCTGAAACGGAAATGCTTTTTGGGATTTTTCAGGATGCCTCATTTGTCCTCGCGATGCAGGTCGTGAAAAATTTCAAAGGCGAAGAGGTTGCTCGCATCGAATACCCGATGGCGGAAAGACGTCTCGATATATGGGTCGGTGACCAGCGATTTGAGGTCGAATTTCCGGCGACTTGGCGGCGAACCGCTCGTTTGGTTTCGGCCGAAAACAAATCGGTTCTTGCGACCTACGAAGAACTCGGCGCTTTCGGAAGACATCAATTTAGCATTCCCGGATACGGAAATTTAGTTTCGAAACGATCAAGTTTTCGATTTTCCCCAATCTATAGCTATTTCTTCGCCGAAAAAAAAACCGGAGTGGTCCTAGCGATTTCCGCACGACGCGCGGTCGGGAAAATTCTGATGATGCCTACGGATCTCCCTCTTCATTTGCGCGTCTTCATGATGGCTCTTTAATCTCGCGAGCCGCGCCCTCAAGGATCTCGGGCTCCAGGTTCTTTAAGCGGCTACTTACCCGAAATCATAGGTTTATTCAAAAAAATGACCCGGCGTGTCTATTATGGGTTGACCAAAACCGGTAAAAAATATACTCTCCGGTTGCCCCTGAGGTAAAAATGACATACCCCAGGGGAGCTTTTACCGATGTCTGGTTGGTCCCGGATCTCGGTCGTCATATCAAGGTAGTTCGTACGCTATGGCTTCCACCCCCTCCCACTCTCTCAAACTGCTCAATGCGCTGTCGATCCGGCTGCAGGGCCTTCTCGATTCCGAGAATTTTCACCAAGCCATTCTGAACATCCTGAAATCCGAACTCGCCTACGAAGGCATCCAGTTCTGGAGCCTCCCGTCCGGGGTATCCGCGGACGCTCGCCTCGATGCCGTCGTTGGGCGCGAAGAAGGTCTCGTCGAACTCGGTCAGGCACTCTCGCCTCGGGACTCCGTGCTCGCTTACGTTTTTCAAAAGAAAGAAACCCTCAACCTCGAAACGATCCCGCACGAAGTGAAAGCTTCGAGCCCGGTCGTCTCCGAACGGACTCGCTCACTCCTCGCAGTACCAGTCCTTCGTGGCACCGAACTCCTCGGCATCCTCGTGATCGAGTCGACCAAGGAAAAGGGCTTCACCGAAACCGACATCCTCTTCTTCGAAGCCTTGGCCTCCCAAATGGCGACCGTCTCGAAGAGCCGCGAACTCCTCCTGGACGCGAAAGCCTTCAACAAGAAACTCCAAACCGCGGTTCAAGAAAAGACCCTCGAACTTCGCCGCGCGCATGAACGGATCCTCGACCAGCAGAAGGATCTTCAGAAAGAAAACAAAGCGCTCAAGACCCTCGTCGAAGCAGAAACCCGCGGCCAGGAGTTCGTCGGCGAAAGCGCCGTCACGCGCGAAATCCTGACGATGGTCGACAAAATCGCGCCGACCATGGCGACCGTCCTCATTCTCGGTGAAAGCGGAACCGGCAAAGAACTCATCGCGAAGCGGATTCACCAAAAGAGCGCCCGTGCGAACGCGCCTTACGTAACGGTAAACTGCGCTGCCCTTCAAGAATCGTTATTGGAGAGTGAACTCTTCGGACACGAAAAGGGTTCGTTCACCGGCGCGTTCTCGACGAAGATCGGTCTCTGCGAAGCCGCCGACGGCGGAACCCTCTTCCTCGACGAAATCGGCGAGATGAGCCTCCAAATTCAAACGAAAATGCTGCGTTTCCTACAGGAAGGCGAGTTCTACCGCATCGGCGGAAAGAAGCCGATCCGCGTGAATGTTCGCATCGTCAGCGCCACGAACCGCGACCTCGCGGAAGAAGTGAAGGCCGGACGGTTCCGCGAAGATCTCTATTATCGTCTGAATACGATCGCCATGAAGATGCCCGCGCTCCGTGCTCGCAAAGAAGACATTCCGGCGCTCTGCGAACACTTTCTGAAGCATTCCCGTTTCGGCGGCACGACTTCGGTAAAGCGGATCGACCCACGCGTGATCGAAGTGTTCCAAAATTATCCGTGGCCGGGAAATATCCGGGAGCTCCAAAACACGATCGAGCGCCTAAAGATTCTCGCCGAAGGGGTTGAAATTAAACTCGACGACGTACCGGTCGCGATTCGCATTCCGAATCACGCGACCCAGTCGGCGGAATTCTCCGTCGGCACGCCGCTCGACGAAGTCGAGAAGGGCCACATCCTTCGCACCCTTGCCTACAATCACGGGAACAAGACGAAAACCGCGCTCGTGCTCGGGATTACGATCAAGACCCTCTACAACAAGCTTCATCGCTACGGCGAAGACGTTTCAACTTCATCAACCTAAGGAGACCGACCATGTCAGCAAAAGCCAAGAAAACCGTCCTTGCAAAAGCCACGAAAGCCGCGCCTGCGAAAATCACGAAGGCCGAACCGAAGAAGACCGCGAAGCAAATGAAGGCGGAAGCCCTCGATGCCGAAGCGACCGCTCTTCTTGCGAAGGCTGCCGGCTCCGAAGATGAAGCCGAAGAAGAAGAAGAAACCAAGTCCGTAGCCGCTTCGAGCGGTGGCGGAAACGCCGCGGCCCTCGCCGCTGCGACGGGTTCGACCGAAATGTCGGCCTCTTTTAAGAACTTCCGCCATCATCCAGACATGGAAAACTTCTATCGCTTCATTTACGAAAATGACCTTCGCCTCGAAGCTCTCGCCATCATCGACGGCATGATGGTCGAGCGCGCGAACCGTAAACTCGTCAAGCACGCGAAAGCGAACGCACACTAAGATCGATTGGTTTCTTTGAGAGGGCCCGACGCGGAAATCCGCGTCGGGCTTTTTTCGTTTCGCGACAGACTTTTGGCGAGCGGCATTCTTTTCCCGCCCAAAACGGTACGAAAAGTGGCCTTTCGACTTGGCCTTCAGTTTGCAAAATCTCCATGAGGAAGGCGGATTCTATGCAAGCCCTGAACGGTAATTTCATTCCCTCCATTCGAAGCATCCCGCGCGATACGGCGGTCGTTCACCGTCATGACGACCATGATTTCGAACTCATCGACGACGATGCGTTCATGCCCGCTCCGGATTTCGAAATCATCGCCCGCCCGCTCAAACGCGCAAAACGGCGCTATAGCCGCGAAGAAATCGCGCTCGAAATGGGCCGTCACGCACTCAGCGCAATCGAAGCGCACGATCTTCGAAGCCAGCTAGAGAAACTTCTAAAAGACAAAATCCGTTAGGAAAACGAGGCCTTAAACAGTTTTAATCTCCGTTTCATTCGAAACTGAGGTCGATCGGTTAAGTTAGAATTATGGGCGGTGAACCAGAAAACCTGAAATTCCCACTCCTCGTCTGGACGATCTGCCTGGGTTTAGGGGCTCTTCATTTAACCGAAAGTTCAGGCCTTCCAGGAAGGCCGTTCCTTTCAGGAAGGGCAACTCCCGAACCCTTCACGCGTACCTCGGTCGCTTTCGTGCAATCGAAGACGAGCACGAAGACACGCGTGAGGCGGTTCCAGGCTCTGAAACAGTTTTTTTATGCGCCTCTGGGTCAGTGGCTCTCCCTCGAAACACATAGAAAGGTCTAAGCCTTATGACAATCCACGAATCTGCTCCCGCTTTTCCACCGAATGAACGAATCGAATCCTGGCGTACCGGACCGCTCCTCGATAAGGTGCCTCACATGCGCGTTCTCGTGGTCGAAGACCAAAGAAAAATGGCGAAATTCATCCAGCAAGGCTTAGGCGAAGCGGGTTACTCCGTGGACCTCGCCGAGACTGGGTCGAGCGCTGAATTGCTCGCGGCGGAAAACGAGTACGATCTCGTGATTCTC
>JBBQMV010000216.1:0-5167 GCA_038329315.1 Bdellovibrionia bacterium
CAGAATGGTCGATCGTCGCCGATTTAAAATAGCGAATCCACGGCCGGATTTCGCTTAAGAATCCACGTAAGAAGGCGCGCCTTTCTCGTTTGTCGAGATTCGAAATGAATTTTATCTGAAGCTCGTTTTCGGGGCCGGCCAGCTCGAGAGTCGTCATCCGATAGTCTTGGCGGCGTTGCAGCCGGATTCTTTGGAACATGCGGCTTGGAAAGCAAGAGACGTGCGTGAATATCGGTCAGTTCGACTGAAACGGTGCTGAGCATTTCTGGAAAGCCGATCTCAAAAAAAGAGGGATCTGTTTTGAAACCTTCGCCGATATCGGAAAAAAATCCGATCAGCGGAGCGTCTAGCTCTGTTCGAACTCGACGATCGTCGCCCCGGCCCCGCCGCCACCTGCTCCGCCATCTCGATACTCTTTGATGTACGGCAAACGCTTGAGTAGCGTTCGGGTGCCTTCGCGAATCGCTCCGGTACCTACACCGTGTACGATTGTTACGATTCCGCGTGCTCCCGAGCGGAAGGCGACGTCGAGATAGGCTTCGAGTTCGGACATGGCTTCGTCGAAGCGTTTTCCACGTAAGTCGATTCGTTCGTCGGGCGCGTTGGGACGATCGATTAAGTTCGTGCGTTTTGCTCCGGCCCTCGGCTGGGTCGCGCCGGCGGCTTTCGTTTCGAGGTCATTCGCTTTTTCGATATCATCGAGGGTGACGTTCATTTGGAGCGCGCCCATTTGAATTCGCACCTTCTGGCCGTTTACCTCGAGCACCTGGGCTAGGTTTTTGAACTTCGGAACGCGCACGGTTTCGCCGGCCCGGAATTCCTTCACGGCAGAGCGTTCGGGTTTTACCGCCGCGAGGGTCGCCGCGATATCCGGCGCCTCTTCACGGAGCGCCGATTCGATTCGTTCGGCGGCGTCCGTGTAGGCGTCGTTCAAGGTTCCTCGCGTTTGATCGACCTCTTTACGCGAGCGTGATTCTTCGAGTTTTTTCACCTTTGCGCGCACATCGTCCTGGGCAGCGTCGAGGATGTGTCGGAGTTTTCCGCGCGTCCGCTCGAGGAGTTCGCTCACGTTCTTTTCGGTGCGTTCGGTCCACTCGCGTTTCAGCCGTTCGGCATCGTCGCGAAGGCGATTCGCTTCCTTCCGCGCGGACTCGAGTTCATTCGCATCGCGTTCGAGGCGGGCGAGCATGCTCTCGAACTTGTTGTGTTCGGAAGTGAGGTAGCTCCTCGCGAGGTCGAGGACTTCCGCCGGCATTCCGAGACGCTCCGCAGTCTCGAGCGCGCGGGAGCGGCCGGGAACCCCGAAAATCAAACGGTAGCTCGGAGACTTCGACTTCTCGTCGAAGGCCATGCTCGCGTTTAAGATTCGTTCGTCGTCGAGCGCGAGTGCCTTGAGCTGAGGATCGTGGGTCGTGCCTACGATGAGTGCGCCACGGGCCATGACGGTTTCGAGAAATGCGCGCCCGAGAGCGGCGCCTTCCGTCGGATCGGTCGCACTGTTTAATTCGTCGAGGAGCACGAGCGACTGGGAGGTCACTCGGTTTAAGATGTTTTTAAAGCGTTCGATGTGGCCCGAGAAGCTCGAGAGGTGAGTTTCGATCGACTGGGAATCGCCGACGTCGACGAAAAAAGCGTCGAAGAACGGGACGAGTTGGTCTTCGTCACCCGGGAAGGCGAATCCGGTCCGTGCGCAAATCCCCGCCAGTCCGAGCATCTTCAGAAGAACGGTTTTTCCGCCGGTGTTCGGTCCGGTGAGGAGCAGAGTCCGTACGGGTTCGCCCCAGTCGAGATCGTTCCGCGAAATCTGATCCGCGGGGAGCGACCACCAGAGGAGCGGATTCGCGCTGTTCCGAAGGATGAACTGCGGACCGTCGCCGACCAGGAGCGTTTTTCCATCGTAGACGCGCGAAAGGCGCGCCTTCGCAGAAGTGGCGTCCCACGCGGCGATAATGTCGACCGCCCCTTCAATTCGTTCCGAAAATGGCCGAAGCGTCCGCGAGACGCGGTCGAGGATTTCCCACGCTTCCTGGGCAAGTTCGTTCTGCTTCGTGCGGAGGCGGTTGTTCATCGGTGAAATTTCGGCAGGCTCGATGAAAACGGTTTGGCGTGTCGCGGAAGTTCCGAAGATGATTCCGTCGACCTCGGTCTGCTCATTTACTTTCACGGGAATGACGTAGCGACCGTCGTGGACGTCGCTGACCGCGTCTTGGAGTGCGCCCGAGGCGGTGTACTTCTGAACGATGCGTTCCATCTGGGAAGAGATCTGGCGCTTGAGCTCGCGGATTTCCTGATGGATCGCCGCGTACTTCGTGCTCGCGTTTTCGGAGAGTTCGGTACCGTCGGCGGAAAGAATTCGGTCGAGGGTTTTCAGCGGCTCTCGCGGATCGATGAGGAAACTCATCGCCGTGATCGCTTTTCGGAAAAGTTCGCCCGGAATCGAATCCTTCGAAGTCGATACCCATGCGTCGATCGCGGCGAGCCAGCGACGAAGATGGCCGAGCTGGGCGGGCGCGAGGACTGCCCCTTTCGCAAGCGATTCGAGGAGTTCGGTCGGCGAGGCGAGATCCGTCAGAGGTCCCCAGAGGGCTTCTCGGTCGAGGAGTCCGATCGCTTCCTGGGTTTCGGCTTGAAGCATTTGCGCAGACGATGGACTCGATGCCCAATTTGCGGGATCGAAAAGCGCTTCGATCCGCTCGAAGCCCGGTTCGGTCCGGGCTTGCTCGGAGGCGTATTCGACGAGTTTTTCCCAGTCTAGGGAACCGAGCGAATTCATGCCGTAGTTTTGCGCGAAACACTCCAGGTTTTCAAGCTGACTTCGCCGTCGACGATTTCAACATAGTGGGGGGTTAGCAGCCAGGAACCGGGATTCAGGTAACGGGCGCCGTCTTCGAGATTGACCTGGCCGGCGTGGTGGGTGTGCCCGAAAACGACGGCGTCGAATCCTCGGCGGGCGATCTCGGCGGCGGCGACCGCGAAAGCTCGGGGTTCGCCCGTGATTCCAGTGCGTTTCGCCCGCCGGCCCGACTTCCAGCGTTCGAACCGGATCCAGAGCCGGTAGCTCTTCGGAAAGAAGCGGAGGGGGATCGCCCCGAGACGGGTGAGGAATTCGTAGAGGTGGGGGTGTTTCACGAAGAACGGGTCGTAGAGGTGCCCGTGCTCGATCCGGATCCGTTTCTCGCCGGAAGCGACGTTCAGAAACGGTGATGCCTTCATCATTCCCCAGTCGTCGAGGAAATGCTCAAGCGCGATATCGTGGTTTCCGACGACGTAATACGCCTCGCGCCCCGCCTTCCGGACGTCGGCAAGCGCGCGCAGAAACTCCGGTACTTCCATCGTCATTTTCGCAAACGAACTCTGGGCGATTTCGAGTCCGTCGCCATTCACACAAACATCGTATCCTTCGGCGGCGGCCCACCGGATGAAGGCGAAGATTTTCCGGCTCTGGCTGGAAAACGGATTTCCGAGGTGGAGATCGGAGATCACCACCATGCGGGAGCTCTCGATCGACGTGATCATCTCGCGGGTTCCTCAGATTCTTTCAGGATCGCGACGACCTCGCTCGCCGCGGCCGGCGATTTTTCAAGGAGGTTTACGAGACGATCGTTCGAAACCTTCACCCGGTGACTCAGCTGCTGGATCATTTCGAAGGCGAAGGTCGGATCGCGGCGAATCTTCAGAAGGAAGCCGCCCGGTTGGAGTACGAGTAACCGGGTCGTGCCGACCGCGACCGCGGTAGCCGATCGGGGGAGGCTGTGGAGGAGGGCGAGTTCGCCGAAGAAGTGTCCGCGGCCGAAGCGTGCGAGTGCGATTTCGCCGTTCGCGGTGTGTTTCCGGATTTCGACCGCACCGCGCTGGACGATGAACAGATCTCGGCCAGAGTCACCCTCACTGAAGATGGTCTCGCCGTCGGCGTAGGAGCGTACGGTTTCGTGGCTAAAAACATCGGATGAGGTCGTATCCCGATCGGTCGTGGTCATGCTAGAAAGTTACCAGATGGTAACCCTTGAAGCCATTTTCCAGGAGATTAACGAGAAGCATTTCGACGGCTTTCTCGACGCGCCGGTGCTCGCCTGGAATTCCCGCCTGCGGTCCGCGGCGGGGCGTTTTATCCCGGGAAACCGAAAGTTCTTTCGGCAGGCGCCTCCGACGATCGAGGTCGCATCCTATCTCCTCGAAGAGAGCGGCGCGGAAGCGCTCATCCGCGATACCGTCGCGCACGAGATGATTCACCATTGGCTTTGGGTCCGGCGGAAACCCTACGGCCACACCGAAGAATTTCTGACGAAGATGCGTCTGATGGGTGCGACCCGTTATAATCCGGTGCCGAAGCTCCGCGGACCGAAATACATCTACCGCTGCCCCGCTTGCGGAAAGGATTTTCCGGCGCGTCGGAAGCTCGGCGTCCTCGCGTGTCTCGAATGTTGTAAAAAGGAGTCCGGCGGAAAATTCGATCGCCGATTCAAACTCGAGATGGTCGAACAGCTTCGCTGACCTATTTCCGGATTTTCGCTTCCGGCGGGCGCGCCATGCGTCCCATAAACAGAATCTTCCCGGACGTCTCGTCGCGAAGAAGGTAGGCGAACGGGCGATCGAAGTTTAGAAGAAGCGGCGCGGTCTTCTCGAAAGGCGCGCCCATCCCTCTCGTCTCCAGCGCGGTCGCGGCTGCGGCTTCGGTTCCTTCTTCGTCGAGATCGATCACGGCCTTCTGGATGATTTCATCAACATAAAGGGGCTTCTCAGTCGAGATTCCGCTGAGGTCGGCCGAACCCGATGTGAAGAGCTTTTCGACTCCGCGTTTTTCTAGGTATGGAATGAGCGAAAATTCGGACGAGATCGAAAATTTCGGCAGCGAAATGCGAACATTTGTCGGCTTGGACGCATTTCGATCAGCGGCGTAACTTTTTTCAAGCCCAGCCTCGTCGAAGCCTTCCTCGATTTTTTCGAGCGTCGTTTCTTCGTGAGGAAGTGTGAGCCAGAGGGTTTGGTGACGTCCCACGTACGGGAGGATGACTGTGTCGTAGTTCTTACGGCGAATGACGGAGTAGCTATGGGTCTGGTTCATGAAATCGACTTTGTAAGCTTTCCCTTTCAAAGGATGGAAGTCGTCGGCCAAAGTATCCGCCGATTTGAACGGGATTTCCCATTTCGCCTTGAAGTAGAGGGTGTT
>JBBQMV010000217.1:0-5039 GCA_038329315.1 Bdellovibrionia bacterium
TTCTCGTTTAAGCTACCACACCCCCGGCGCGATCAGCGGGGGGACACTCTTGCGGCTGGCGGGGGGGGGCCGGGGGGGGGGGGGGGGGGGCGGCGGCTGGTCGTCTAAAGGTGGTTGTATCCGAAATGGCGGGCGCGGCGAATTTCGGACCAAGGTCCATCGTGGAGTTTTGTGCCACCAGAATTCATCGGAACTCGTAGGGCGAGCACCACGAAAGATTGTACGGAAACTATTCGCTCTACACAAATCTCTGGGACTGGATCATGGGCACCGAGCTAAAACCAGAGTCGGTTCGGGTGACACAGTCGAGTGCTGCGCCTCAGCCCGCGACGGACGGGGCCAGAGCGGCTAAATAAACTCCGTGATAGGCGGCCTGCGGAGAACACCTTTCGAGACGGCGCCAGAATTCGGCATACTCCAGTATGGACGGATAAACATTCATAGGAAAACGTACGCGCGCGAACTCCAGAAAATGACTAAAATTCGGAGGACTACTCAGACTCCGAAATCACCTTCATGGTTTTTCGTAGTCCAGAATTCGAACTGAAAATTCGCTCTAAACTACTGTAAAACGGCGGCAATTTCTGAAAAATCGTGATACCGACTTTCGATGAATTTCAAATCAAAATCAGACGCCCTCATTCTTTCCGATCTCAAATCTCTCGTCATTCGTGAGCGAGAAATATTGGGAGAAATTTTACATCACCTTCGGGAGGTCGAAATGCGGGGACTCCATCTTGAACTCGGTCATCCGAGTCTTTTTGAGTTTACAACTCGCGAGCTGGGTTACTCTAATGCAGCGGCTCAGCGCCGGATTCTGGCGATGCGCCTCTTGAAAGTCGTCCCGGCGATGGAGGAGAAGATCGTGAATGGCGAGCTCTCGCTTTCTGTGGCTGCCCAAGTTCAGGGGTTCTTTCGGCACGAAGAACGAATCCTTAAGACACCGCCGAGACCGGCGGAAGAAAAGCTTGAAATCGTCACCGCGCTCTTGGGGGCTTCCTCCCGGCAATGCGAACGTCATTTGGCGGAACTTTCACCGGACATTTTACTTCCGAGAGAGAAAAAAAAGGCACTTCCTGGAAAAAAGACGCTGATTCAATTCACGGCAGATGACGCGCTCTACGAAAAGCTCGAACGTTTGAAGGGTCTTCTTGCCCACGGTAACTTCGATGGACGGTATGCCAAACTTTTCGATCAACTATCGGACATTGCCCTTAATGTCCTCACTCCGAAGGAGCCGAAAGTTAAACACTCGAAAGCCAAGCCCATCCTATCCAGACATGGCGCGAGCAAAACTCCTACGAGCAGTACTAAAGCAAAGTTACTTCCGACGTCGGAAGTGGAGCGACTAGCAACTCCGTCTTCCTCAGAAATTACGGTGCGTTCTCGATATATATCCTTGGACACTAAGCGAGTGGTTTGGAAACGAGACGACGGACGGTGCACCTATATTGGCAAACGCACTACTATGATAGGACCGCGACGGCGGTGCACCTCTACTCACGCGCTTCAATACGATCACATTCATCCATTCGCATGGGGCGGTTCGAACGATGCCGACAACATCACCCTTCGATGCGCCCTGCATAATCAGCTCCGTGCCACTAAAATGGGGATGAAAATGCCAGCTAAATCGGACCGAGCCGAACGTAAGTCAGACGCGGCTTAACGCCGGAAGCCCACTCGCCATCGACGACGAGCACCCAGTCGTTATGCCCGTCGGGATCGGTGATCGTCTGCTCGACCCGGAATCGCTCGCCGTCCGCAGTCAGCTTCGAGTGGTGCGGCGACCGCGCGGCGGTGGCGGTGAGGATTCCATTATGGTCCGTGCGGAACTCTTTCATCCGTTCTTCGATTTCTTCGGGCTTCGTACCGAGAAGTTCCGCGACGGCGCTATAATCGAGAGTCCAGAGGAGCCGGACCGCACGGAAAACTTCGTTTCGCGCGGAGATGAGTTTCGTTTTTTCTTCGCGCTTTTTCGCAACCTCGATCAACCGCCGCGCTTCGGCTAACGCCTCGGCATTCGCCGAAGCTTCCGCACGAGCCGCGGCCGCCACCGGATCGCGGAGTTTCTCCCACTCCTCCACCAGACTCGAATCGATCCCGCGCAGCATTTCCCCAAAATATTCGATCAAGGAGACGACGTCGTCGTTCTGCGCGGCTTCGGGAACCGTCTGGATAAGAACCTTATAGACTTCGGAAAGGTACCTGAGGAGCAATCCTTCGATCCGCTCGAGATCGTACTCGCGGATGTAATCCGCAAACGACTGAAAGGTCTCGAACATTTCGCGCGCGATCGACTTCGGGCGAATGTTTTCCTGGCCGACCCAGGGATGGTTCGCGGCGAAGGCGTTAAACGTATCGTAAATGAATTCCCGATTCGGCTTCGGATGCTCGATCTTATCGAGCTCGGCGATCCGCTCGTCGAACTCGACACCCGCGGCCTTCATCTCCCCCATTTTTATGGTTTTCAAACGATCGACCTGGCGACGAAGCACCATCTCCGGATTCTCCACGATCGATTCGACAAGCGTAAGCAGGTCGAGCGCGTAAGTCGGCGACTGGGGATCGAGATGATGAATCGTATCGATGAGATAAAGCGAGAGTGCGTGATTCAGGGAAAAATCCTCCTGAAGGTCGACGTTCACCCGTAACGGATTTAGCTCGATAATTTTTCGGTCGTGAAGCGACCGAAAAAGAGCGAACGCATGATGTCCGAGCCGCCGGCGCATCACCGGCGTTTCGTGACTCCGGCCGATCAGTGTCCTAAGCGCCTCTCCGTTTCGCGCCCCCTCACGGGCAAGCACGTTCAGCACCATCGCGTGGGTCACCTGAAAACGAGAGACGAGCGGCTCCGGCGTGCCCTCGGAGAGTTTCGTGAGCGTATCCTTCGTCCAGGGAAGAAATCCCTTTTCGGGTGGCTTTCGCTTCACGAGCTTCTTTGCCCTCTTCGGATCGCCGGCGGCCTTCGCTTCCTGGGTCAGATTCTCGACCACGTGCTCGGGAGCCTGGACGACGACCGTACCGCGATCATCAAAGCCTTTCCGCCCAGCGCGCCCCGAGATCTGCTGAAAATCGCGAACGGAAAGGATCGTCGTTTTCTGACCATCGTACTTACAGAGCTTCGTAAACAGCACCGTCCGAATCGGCACGTTCACGCCGACTCCGAGGGTGTCCGTGCCACAAATCACTTTCAAAAGTCCGCGCTGCGCGAGCTTCTCGACGAGCACGCGGTAGCGCGGAAGGAGTCCTGCGTGGTGCAGACCGATTCCGTGTTTCAAAATCCGCGAAATCTCTTTCCCGTACGGACTCCGGAAACTCGTATCGACGAGAAAGTCTGCGATCTTCTTTTTCTCTTCCTTCGTACAAAAATCGACCGACATGAGCTTCTGCGCTTCTTCAGCGCAGTCGCGCTGGGTAAAGTTCACGAGGTAGATCGGCGTTTTTCCCGCCGCGACGAGTTCCTGAATCTTTAGATGCTGGGCCTGTTCGGAATATTCGAAGTCGAGCGGCACCGGACGATCGCGCGAACGCACGAGCGTCGTCGGCAGCCCATTGAGATCGGTCAGAGCCTTTTCGAAAAAGGTCGTGTCGCCGAGAGTGGCCGACATCAGAAGAAAGCGAGTATTTTTCAACGTCAGCAGCGGAATCTGCCACGCTACACCCCGGTCGCGATCCGAGTAGTAGTGAAACTCGTCCATGATCACGTCCGCGTACGGAGTCGCGTCCCCGAGCCGAAGCGCGAAATTCGAAAGGATTTCGGCCGTGCAGCAAATGATCGGCGCGTCTGGATTCACCGTCGCATCGCCGGTGATCATCCCGACTTGGTCCGGTCCGAAATCTTGGCAGAGCGCGAGAAACTTTTCGTTCACGAGCGCCTTAATCGGACAGGTGTAAATCGAACGCTTCCCGCTCGCGAGCGAGAGAAAGTGGAGCGCCGAAGCGACGAGCGATTTCCCCGACCCCGTCGGCGTATTCAGAATCACGTTTTTGCCCGAATAGAGTTCGAGGATCGCTTCTTCTTGAGCGGGATAGAGCTCGAGATTTTTTTCGAAGATCCCTTCCAAGAAGAGATCGAGGGGCGCCTTACCTTTTCCGGCTTGTAGGAGATCGAAAAGTGGCCAACCCATCTCTCGGGTATACCCTACCCGGTCACCCGACGCCCATAGGCTTGTAAAAACTTCCGGGTTTTCGCCCTAAACAGATCCCTATCTCCGTGGCCCACCGCTTTCAACTGGCGTACCGCCGGGTTCCCCGCCAAACTCGCCCTTAGGATGGTTCTGGCCAAAAAGTCCGAGCAGACAACCTCGGAAATCCAAAAATCACTGAAGCTTTACGTAACCGAGACGGAGCCCTCCACCGTCGAGCGGCGCCCGTTCAAACGCTGGCTTTTTCTGGCGCTGCTTGCCCTCGCGCTCCACCTGCTCGCATTTTATTTGAGCCCGAAATGGTACCGACCCGCTCCCCCGCCTCCGATCGAAGTCCAGCAGATCGATAGGGCGAAACTCGAAGCGATCAAACGTGGATGGAAGGAACGGGGCTTTCTCCTCTCTAAAGATCCGAACGCCCCAAAAGAAAAAACCGAACCGAAAAACGCGCGCTACGAATCCGATCGAAATCGAACCGTCGAAAAGGAAACGCGCGCTCGTCAAACAAACGTGATTCCGAACGTCGCCGGCGACCCGAAAGGGAAAGCGAGTAAAGATCGCGACGCGAAAACCGGCGGAAAAAAAACCGCGAAAATTCCGCTCTCGAATCTCTCGAACTTCAGGGGCCTCCCCGTGCCCGGCCCGCGCCCGGAAGAAGAACAAGAAGCCCAGCGCCAGCGCGGCGGCCCCGGGAATACTGGAGATCAGGCGCTTCTTGATAAGAGCATGCCCGAAGGCGCCGAGAACATGCTGAACACCGTCGAGAGCGTGTACTACTCGTTCTACGCACGCATGTACGAACAGATCGGACCACTCTGGCAGTCGATTGTCAGCGAACGCGTTTACAAGCGCCACCCGGCGCCGGGCGAATACATCACCCAAGCGGATATC
>JBBQMV010000218.1:0-5016 GCA_038329315.1 Bdellovibrionia bacterium
CTATCCTTGGACGAAAGTCCTCGGTCGTTCCTACCTGCCCACCGTTCTCTTGAAAAAACCAGAAATGGCCCAAAAACTCTTCGAGTCCACGAGCCAAATCTGGGGCAACACTACGGCGACGAATACTCCGGCTTACACGACGGCCGATTTCGAAGTGACGACCGACGGGATGACACAAACAGTCCTCCCGCTCAGCTCGAGCTACGGTTCGGGCACGACGGTCGTGTCGACGTCCTACACCTACGATCAACTCGCGATCCTCAAGAAATCAGACAAGGCCGAATACACACGTCGACTCGCCGAAATTCAAACCTCGACCTTCGGGTGCTCGGAAAAATATCCGAAGGAAAACGAAACTCCGGAGTTTTAGGCACGGTCCGAAGAACCGAAAGGCGCTTCGAATGCGACGTCCATAACGCGCCGCTACCGGCGCTCCCGTAAGACTCGATTCGCGTTTCACTTCGGGCGCCCGAAGTGCGACGCGTCGAAGGTCGATCTCCCACCCTTCATTCGCTCATCTTCACACAACTCTAACCAATGACCGCGATGGTCGACGTTGTGAGAATCTCCCGCGCGCGATAGTTTCTTTCCATGCCGACCCCCCCGAATCCGGCGCGCATTCCGATCGCCGGCGACCACGCCTCTCCTGAATTAAAATCCATCCTCATCGCCGCGCTGAAAGAGTACGCATTCGATGACCTCGGGCCGAACGGCACCGAGAGCGTCGACTACCCCGACTACGCCGCGAAAGTTGCTACCCTGGTTTCTACCGGCAAAACTCCGCGCGGAATTCTGATCTGCGGAAGCGGAATCGGAATGTCGATCGCCGCGAATAAATTCCCCGGCGTTCGCGCCGCGCACGCCGAGAGCTTAGAGGCTGCGAAGCTTTCTCGCGAACACAACGACGCGAACATCCTCTGCCTCGGCGCTCGCCTCACGCCCGCGCCACTCGCCATCGAAATGGTCCGCGCGTGGCTCACGACCGCGTTTTCGAACCAGCCTCGACACTGCGGCCGCGTCGATAAAATTGCCGAACTCGAACACCTTCACTGTAAATAGCCGTTCACAAATAACCCCTCCCTAAGCGAGACCCATGAACCGAAACACGATGATGAATACGACGATGAAATCCGCCGACCCGGAAGTCTTCGCCGCGATTGAAAAAGAGTTCGCCCGTCAACAAGACGGCATCGAACTCATCGCCTCCGAAAACTACGCGTCTCGCGCGGTGATGGAAGCCCAAGGATCCGTCCTCACGAATAAGTACGCCGAGGGTTACCCGGGGAAACGGTATTACGGCGGATGCGAATACGTCGACGTCGTCGAGCGGCTCGCGATCGAGCGAATTTGCAAAATTTTCGGCAGTGAAGCCGCCAACGTCCAACCGCATTCCGGCTCGCAGGCGAACATGGCCGTCTACATGGCACTTCTTAAGCCAGGCGATAAGGTCGTCGGAATGTCACTCGCCCAAGGCGGCCACCTCACCCACGGTTCGCCGGTAAACTTCTCCGGAAAACTCTACCAAATCGTCCCGTACGGCCTCGACCCGAAAACCGAACGGATCGACTACGACCAAGTTCGCGACCTCGTAAAAAAAGAAAAACCGAAGATGTTGATCGCGGGCGCATCGGCTTATCCGCGCACGCTCGACTTCGAAACCTTCGGCGCCATCGCGAAGGAAAATGGCTGCGATCTCTTCGTCGATATGGCCCACATCGCGGGTCTCGTCGCCGCCGGTCTTCACCCGAACCCGGTTCCGTACGCGACCTATACGACGTCGACGACTCATAAAACGCTGCGCGGACCGCGCGGCGGTTTCATCCTCTCCTCCACTGACCGAATCAAAGCCGCGAACTCGCTCATCTTCCCAGGCATCCAAGGCGGACCGCTCATGCACGCCATCGCCGGGAAAGCCGTCGCGTTCGCGGAGGCGCTCAAGCCGGAGTTTAAGGAATATCAAATGTCCGTCATCGCGAACGCAAAAGTGCTCGCCGACTCGCTGACCGCGGAGGGTCTCCGCTTAGTCACCGGCGGAACGGACAACCACCTCATGCTCGCCGACCTCACGAGCTTCGGCGACGGCTCCGTCACCGGTAAAGACGCAGAAGCGTGGCTCGATAAGGCCCACATCACCGTGAACAAGAACGCGATCCCGGGCGACCAACGCAGCCCGTTCATCACGAGCGGAATTCGGATCGGGACTCCGGCGGCTTCCACCCGCGGCTTCGGCGGCGACGAAATGAAAGCGATCGCGAAATGGATCACCGCCGTCCTTCGCTCGAAGGGCGACGAAGCGGCGCTCGCTAAAATCGGCGGCGACGTGAAGGCGCTTTGCGGGAAGTTTCCGGTTTACTCGATTTAGTACGGATTCCAGAAAATAGAAAAGGGCTGTGCGTTTCCGCCCAGCCCTTTTCTATTCGATAGCTAGCGATCCGAAATTAGTTTCCGGATTGATCGCTCTTAGGAGCTTCCAGCACGGTCGTCGGCGCGTTCGAGTCGCTCACGGTGACATTGAAAACGACGCAAGCGTAGCTGAACCCGCCGAGAATCTTCCGCGCCGTCTTTTGGCAGGAAATTTCGTCGATCGCGATCGTTGCGTATTGGTTCTTCAAAATCGACGTCACGCCGCTGTTTTGCGTGATCGATTTTTCAGTACCGACCAGCTTCTGAAGCTTGGCGTAGGTCCGCGAAGCGCTCACGCCGCGGATTTTCAGAGTCTTCGAAAGGTTCACAGCATTTTGGAGGCCCGCAAGACTGTCATTCAAGTCGTCCCCACCGAGGGAAATGACTTTCGTGCCAGCGATGTCTGAAGAATCGGTTCCCGGAAGTGCGCACTTAATCGAATTTTTCAGGATTCGATTGTCCTTATCTTGGCATTCGAGAAGGCCCGCATCGAGCGTGAGCACGCTGATCGGACGTCCAGTGAGGCTCTTCTTCGAAGAGCGAACGACGCCTTCGGAGCGGGCGGCGAGCAGGCTGTTCACGTATTGGGCGGATTTTCCGGTAAAAGTGACGTCAGACGCGTTCGCACCCGCGGCCATCAGAGCCACGGCGACGAGGCCAAGGTATAGATTCGTGTTTTTCATTTAGGTTTCCTTTTGGTTGAAGAAAACCCGATATACCCACTCGTAACGCGAAGCGCAATATAGATTTTGCTGCCGCCCCGCCTACTCGGCTTCGAACTGAATTCCTTCGGCGGTGACTTTCACCGTGCCGGTCGAAACCCGCGTAAAACGCGCGTCGGTCGAGAAACGCGACCAGAGGACAAGTCCCTTTTCGAGCGCGTCCTGAACGCGTGGACGCGAGAGCTGGCGATCCATTTGGTTCTTGAGCGTCTTGAGCGCGATGGCACGTACGGCATCGATCACCCACTTCGGTTTGAGCAGCCCGCTGCCGGTAATATCTCCGGAGAGCGATCCGGTGTCGTAAGCAATCGATCCGTCGACACCGATTCGCGCCCACGCCGTGATCATCACGCCCTTTACGCTGATCGATCCGAGCACACTCTTAATGGCCTTCGCTTGGTCTTCGAACGCGATGTCCATCCGAACGCGATCCGCTTCGAAGGAAACTTTCGGGGCCTTCGTTTTGAGATCATTGAAGCGAAGATCGACGAGTTGGCCGCCGAGGTTTAAATTGACGTCGAAGTCGAGAGTCTCGAGGCCCGCGAACTGGATCGCCGGACCGGGAGTGAAATGCCCGTTCAATCCGTCCAGCCGAAGGCTACTTTGCTCGGGTTTCGCGAGCTGAACGAAGGCTGCGAGATCCGCACTCTGAAATTTTACCGCCGTACCGGCAAGCGTTGGCGCAGGTAACATCGCGATCGTAAAACCCGCGATACCGACAACCCAGATTAATTTCCGTGAATCGGCCAATGCATGCGCCATAAGATAATTCTCCGTGTGAAGAACCCTTCGGTAAATGGAGGGTGAATGCCGCGGGGCAAAGGTTGCCGATAGAGGGGGACCCCACGTGAAACTCCATCTCCTTGGAATAACGGGCTTTTTTCCCGATTGAAGCATTGGGTCGAAACGGGTAATACTCTCTCGCCATGCGTTGTCCGTACTGCACCTTTTCCGAAACGAAAGTCATCGACTCCCGGTTGAATCAAACCGGCGATAGTACGCGCCGCCGTCGGGTTTGCCCACGCTGCGAAGGTCGCTTTACGACTTACGAACGCATCGAAGAAGTCATGCCGCTCGTTATAAAAAAAGACGGCCGCCGCGAACCGTACGTCCGCGAAAAACTTTGGCAAGGCATCGAAAAATCCTGCCAGAAGCTCGCGGTGCCGGCAGAAAAAGTCGACGCCCTCGTCACCGGCATCGAGAAACGGCTCCAGTCTTACGGCCTAAAAGAAGTTCCGACGAAGACCGTCGGCGAAATGGTCATGGCCGAATTGCACAAGCTCGACAAAGTGGCTTACGTGCGTTTCGCCGCCGTTTATCGTGATTTTAAGGACGTCGAAGAATTCGTCGCCGAACTCCAGGAACCTCCCGTTCCGGATACCGACCCGTCCGCACCGCTTTTCTCGTTTGCGCATCTCCCGGAAAATCCATCATGACCGAAGCTCGTCCGAATACCCGTCACCACTCTCGCCACCACGCACGGGAAATCGCGCTCCAAATTCTTTATCGCTACGACTTGAACGCATCCGGTGCCGCGAAGGGTGAACCCACGAGCGCGCCCCCTTCGGGACTCGCGCTCGCGGACGACCTGAAGAAGCACTTCGAACATTTCCAAGTCACCGAAGGCGTGCGCGAGTTCGCCTCGGAACTCGTGGTCGGAACGCTCATGAACGGGGCAGAACTCGACCTCCAAATCGAGAAGTACGCGAATAACTGGAAGATCGCCCGGATGGCGCTCATCGACCGGAACCTCCTCCGGATGGCACTCTTCGAAATGGGCCGTTTCAAGGACATTCCCGCGGCGATCACCATCGACGAAGCCGTCGAACTCGCCAAGCAATTCGGGACCGCCGACACCTCAGCCTTCGTAAACGCAATCCTCGACTCCTAC
>JBBQMV010000219.1:0-4988 GCA_038329315.1 Bdellovibrionia bacterium
GACGCGAAGGGAAATGGACTTCGCCGTGCGGTCGCATCGAATGGAAACTTTATGAGGGCGATTTCAATCACCGGATGATCGAAGCTGCCGCGCCTGACGTTATTCTTTTTGATCCGTTCTCGGCGAAGGTCGATTCGCCGCTCTGGGAAACCGAACTGTTTCGTCGGTTGCACTCACGTTCTGAAGAAAAGACGTGCGAGCTCTTTACGTATTCGAACTCAAACCTCGTTCGCGGACGCTTACTCGCCGCCGGCTGGCACGTCGCTCGCGGAGCGAGTACGGGGCCGAAATCCGAAACGACGATCGCTGCAAATCGGGGTGGAGCGAAGCGCGAGTGGCTCGATCACGAATGGTTAGCGAAGTGGGGCCGCAGCGGCGCTCGTACGCCGGAAGTCGCGGCCGAGCTTGATTCGTCGATTGCGGCTCATCCGCAGTTTAATTGATGGTTGGAAGCGATCCGACCCGATCTGATTTCGGTTTAGGATTGGGTCACGCTTCGAATGCGCGGATCAGTGAATAAATTTCGATCTGCCTGCGGATCAAAAGCATTTCTTAAGAGCGCTGTCCGTCTTCTATGAAAATGGACACTTGGTGCGACAGTTGGTTAGTGGATCGCCTGGAATCGTTCATATCTAAGGCACTCGAATGAGGTGGGACGGTTTATCGGGGACCGCTCCGGGTTACGGAAACACGGCGAACTATCGTTCAGATAAAAGATCCGTTTGGAAATGTGATTGGTTTCGACGCAGAATTTTGTGTCCCTAGAATCCGCCGCGGAAGGTGCGCGCTACAGCGAAAATTTACGTTTCACTTCGGGCGCGCGTGCAACCGTTCTAGTCAGATTTTCGCAAACCAGGCGAGGCGGGATCCGGGACTATATTAGGCCGTTCAGCGGTAAGTCTGTTCCTGAAGGTCCTGGCGCGCGATTTTCGCGCCATCGACGACGGCCGGATATCCGGAGCCCTTCCAATTCGCCGTCTTCGTAGAGCCGGCAGCGCGAATCTTTTTTCCAACCACGTCGACATCGACGACTGCGTTGTATTCTTCCTTCGCCGCGAAGTAGGCGAGGCGGAGGATGGTTTCGTCGCGATCTGGGCATTCGTCGACTTTGACGAGGACTTTCGACTTCCGAATGAGCGGGATGTGTTTCCGCTGGGTCTTGAAGAAGATGTAGACTTGCTTCGCGGCTTCGAGCGTCTCGCGATAGGCTTCGAGGCGCGGCGCCAAATCTCGGTCGAAACACGTTCCGCAAAAACGGCCGGCTACTTGTTCAGTAGGGATGGATTCCAGAGAAATAAAGAGCGGATCCCCGAGTGATTCGGAGCACGGTTTGCAGACCGAATTTTCGCAGCTGACGCATTTATAGGTGCCCGCGCGTTTGCGGCAGGAGAGACAGACTGTTTCCGACATGGGCACTGTCTACTACCAGGAAGTGGCAGAGTCATCGGAAATTGGGGGAAGTTACTGAGGCGCCGAAGCCGGGGAGCGCGAGGCCTCTCCGACGAGTCCGGGAGGACGAGCGAGCGTACGGACGTAGCGAGAATCATCGGCGAGTTTCTGGTCGTAGCCGAGGAGTGGCTTTATCGCACCGGTCGTGAAGGTCATGAGGGCAAGCGCGATAAACGCACTTACCGTGCGAGTGACTCGGCCGGGTGATTTGCAGATATTCTGGAGGAAGAGGTGATGGAGGAACACGATCGGAAAAATTCCGAATACCCCGACTAGGCCGAGGAGAATGAGGAGATCGATTGCCGAATGAGGCGCGCCTTTTTCGGCTCCGAAATTCACGATCGAGGTGAGTTCCGGAAGCGCTAAAATCGCAAATGCGACCCCGGCGACAAATGCGGTCGAAAGATCCCACTTCCCGATGGGAGACTCCGGACCGGGGCGGGGGCGAAGGCCCGCGAGATGCGCGGCGGTAATTTTCGTCGTACCGGTTTCTCGCGTTTTCTCCGAATCACTTCCCATGTCCTCTAGATCGACCGGAGAGGAGCGGAGCATAAGGTAATTGATTATTTTAGTTCAGTATTATGGCGAGCTTTGCTCCGGCGCCAAAAGGATGACGCTCTAAAGCCTGAATGCCGAGAAAACGGCCTCGATCGCCAGGTAAGGGCCGACCCAGACTTCGGGATCCTTGGAGATCGCGAGAGTCGGTTTGCGGCGGGCCGTCTTCCGCGTCGGACTGATGAACTTCGCAAAGTTTCCGAGGTGTTTTTCCTGCCAGAGGAGATTCGTGATCCGAACGAAGGCGGCGTCGAGGCGAAGCGCGCGCTCGACTGCGTGAATGAGTGCCTCTTTCCGGAGTTCAGGCATCCAGTGGGGCGCCCAGCCCCGGATCGCCTTCCGGACCTCATCTTTTTCGTGAAGTTCGAGAGCGAGGTAGGTCGTTCGAATCGCCACGTGAAGGTAATTCCGGCGCTCGCGGTCGTTCTTAAACTCGGCGTAGCTTCCCGGATCGTAGAGCGTGCCGGTCAGGTAGCCGAGTGAAGAAAGTTTCGGCCCGAGCTCGTCGCCGAGTGCCATGTCGATCCCGACGACAATCGCTTCGACGAGATTTAAATAACGGCTCAAACCGCCTTCACTCCGATCGAGCGGCGGTGGGAGAATTTTCCAGAGGATGCGGTGACTCTGTTCGTGAAAGAGCGAAGTCGAATAACCCACGAGACGAAGAAGCGCTTCGTCGTTCGCGCGCTCGGCCGGGTCGGTGGCTTGCCAAAGAAGTTCGTCTTCCGTCGGACTAAATTGGATTCGGTTCTCGAGAAGGATCGATGACGAAAGACTGCGCGGCGAAGTGACGAAACGCGATTCGAATTTTCCGTCCTGGGCGAGGAAGCGCGTGCGGGAGCGACGGAAGAGCGGGCTCTGCTTCAGGAAGAAAGCATCGAAGGGTTGGCCAGCGAGGGCCGCCGGATTTCGCGCGGGTTTGCCCGCAGGGGAATCCCGGAATTTACGGTAGAGCGCGAGATTGGCCCGAAGCGCTTTTGCTTGGGTCTTGGACCGCCAAGGCGCGAGACGTAATCGTTTGGTAAATTCCTGGAGCGTCATGGCCCGACCCTACCGCAAATGACGCGATAGGTGGGTTGAATTTTCGAGCGAAACGGGGCTAGGGTGGGGGCATGTTCAATCGTCTCCTCGCTGTGACCCTCGCCGTAGTTTTAGTCGGCTGCGCGGCTCCGACCCCGAAACCCGATCTGCCCGCGGCACCGGTCGAAGCGGGCGCCGGAGTCGGAATTTCGGGTAGCGATGGGAGCACCGTAGGCGCGGCTGCGGTGGCCATCGTCGGTACGGTTTCCGAAAAGGCGCGCGTCGACCACAGCACGCACGAGCGCGAAGCGAAAACGGTAGCCGGATCGATCACCATCGATTGCACCGTGAAACTCCCGGACGATCCGACGGACAATCCGGAACTTTGCCGGAGCTTCCAAATGGAAGTCGTCGACGAAGCCGGCACCGAATCCGCGCGTTTCCGATTCGGGAGCGACGCGCGCTATCGGTTCGCGGCGAAGCCCGGGAAAAAATACCGCGTGAAGCCGCTGATCGGGAAGAACTGGGAATTTACGATCGAGCCCGACCACGATCTCACGATGGGTGAGCGCGCGAAGGTTCAGCTTCGGCAGAAGGAATAGCGCCGTGTCCCGGTGACTCTAATTACGTCTATGGCTAATTACGCAGCGAAAACACTATTTGGAATCGCGTTCCTTATTCACGCCCATTCCGCTTTTGCTTCACCGCTAGCCTTAGCCCCTCCAATGGGGTGGAATAGCTGGAATCAGTTCGGCTGTAATATTAACGAAAGTTTGATCCGTGAGACTGCGGACGCGATGGTTGCGCGAGGATTACATGCGGCGGGATACGAATACGTCGTAATCGACGACTGCTGGCAGGCCCAGGCTCGAGATTCAAACGGTGATTTGCAGCCCGATCCTCTTCGGTTCCCGGGAGGAATAAAAGCGCTCGCGGATTACGTCCACGATCGCGGCTTGAAGTTCGGAATTTACACCAGCGTTGGAAATGTGACTTGTCAGGGGAAACCCGGAAGTCGCGATCACGAATTGCAAGACGCGAACCTCTTCGCGAGTTGGGGCGTCGATTACGTAAAAGACGATTTTTGCAACCGGCCGGACGGTTGGTGGCCTTTCACTTGGTGGCCGTGGTGGGATTACAAACCCCACTACGCAGCCATGTCTGACGGTTTACGGAAATCTGAGCGACCCATAGTTTTGGGCCTTTGTAATTGGGGTTGGAACCGGGTTTGGAAATGGGGCTCGTCGATCGCTGAAACGTGGCGGACCACCATGGACATCCATCCGCGTTGGGGTTCGATTATGCATATTCTCGATCGTCAGATCGGGAAGGAGCGTTATGCAGGCCCAGGCCACTGGAATGATCCGGACATGCTCGAAGTGGGAGTGCCTCCGCTCACCGAGGTCGAGTCCCGCGCCCATTTCAGCCTTTGGACGATTTTAGCGGCACCGCTCATTGCCGGAAATGACTTGCGCAAGATGTCCGATTCCATTCAACGGATTTTAACGGCTTCTGAGGTAATCGCGATCGACCAAGATCCCGCTGGTCGGCAAGGAACTCTGGTTTCCAATGATAACGGACTGCAAGTATGGGCGCGGCACCTTGGGAAAACGCGATCCGGTGAAACTGCGATAGTTCTATTGAATCGCCGCGCCTCGACCGAAACGATAACGGCGCATTGGTCCGAGATCGGGCTTGATGCGGGCCCAGCGAGAGTAAGAAACCTTTGGGATAGGATCGATCTTGGCTTCTTCATTGGCGAATTTTCGGCGTTGGTCCCTCCCCACGGCGTGGTTATGGTGAAAATTTCCCAATGACCATCGGAGCGGAAGTTCTGGATTCAAAAGATTCTAAAACGCTGATTCAACACGCGGCCAAATAATCGACTCTTCAGTCCTTCGTCTTCAGAGTTCCCTTTAAGCCCGCAAGCGCGCCGAAGGGGTTGTTCTTGAAGTTCTCACGGT
>JBBQMV010000220.1:0-4972 GCA_038329315.1 Bdellovibrionia bacterium
TACTGCCGATCACCGCGCCGAGGGTCGCGCCCGACGAAACGCCGAGGGTGTAGGGTTCGCAAAGCGGGTTCTTGAAAAAAGCTTGGAGAACTGCACCCGAAATCGAAAGGGCGGCACCGACCGCGAGCGCGAGCACCGTGCGCGGAAATCGGAGCTGCCAGATCCAGTCCCACTCGAGCTCGCGGGTGGCCCCGATCTTAAGCGAAGCGATGATCGCAACCGCGAAGAGGCCGAACCAGGCGAGGTCCCTTCGTCGAAAGGCGCCGCTCGTTACCAATGGCCCCGCCCCGGTGCGAAGAGCGTTCGTTCGAGCTGGACCAATCCGGCTGGAAAGCGCGGACCGGGACGGACGAGCGAATCCGAGTGAAGGAGAATCACACGATTCCATTTCGTCGCCGCGAGTTTCGGGAAGGACTTCCAGCGTTTCTCTGCGCGCTGGAACGAAGCGATGTCGTCGCCCATCGCAATCAGGATAATGGCCTCCGGATCGGTCTTTAAAACCTCTTCGACAGATACTCGAGGATAGGTCTGTTTCGGATCGGGGTACGCATTATGACATCCGAGGATCGTGAGCCCCTCGTTTAGAAAAGTCTTTCCGCCCGCGATCACGAGCGGATCTTCTCCGACCTGGAGCATCACCTTCAGGTTTTGGCGATTCTTCGCGCGCGCCTTGAGCGCTTCGATGTCGTGATCGAAATCGGCAAGCGCGCGTTCGGCTTCCGCTTTTTTTCCGAGGGCCGCGCCGATGATCGGGTAAGATTCACGAAGTCCCGCGATCGTTTCGGTAGCGACGGTGATTACCGGGATCCCGAGTTTCCGCAGACGGATTACGGTTTCTTTCGGAGTTCCGTCACGGCCCGCGAGAACGAGGTCAGGTTTTAACGCGACAATCTCTTCGAGGTTCGGTTTCGAATAAGGACCGATCGTCGGTTTTGATTTCAGGAGCGGCGGAAAGTCCGTGTAGGCGGAAACGCCTACGATCTCTTCCAGTGAAGTACCGATCCGGTCGGCGAGCTCGGCGAGCGAGGGCTGGAGCGGGATAATCCGCTTCGGTGGCTTCGCGAACACGACTTCGGTTCCGGTCGCGTCGACGACGCGGTACGCGGGTGCGGCGGCGAGGGCACCTCCGGAGAGTGCGAAAAAAACAAAAAACTTAAGCCGGAGAGTTCGCATCCGGCGCTTCCGCTTTCTTCCCTAAGAGGCTATCCAGGTTCGATTCATGGCGATAAATCGCGACGAAAATCATTAATCCGAAAATAAGCATCGAAGGATCAAAGGGATAAAAAATTCGGTGCACGGAAATCGCGGCGAGCAGGCCGAGGAGGCTTCCCGCCGCGCCGACACGAGTCGCAAGGTAAGCCAGTCCGAAAACCGCGCCGCCGACTAGGCCACTGTAGGGAGCAAGGAGAGCGATCACCCCGAAGGTCGTCGCGACTCCCTTTCCACCGTTAAATTTTAACCACGGCGAGAAGCAGTGCCCGAGCATCGCGGCGAGGCCGATCGCCCAGAGCAGCGTATTCGAATTCGGAACGAGTCCTTCGGGAATCCAAGCGAACTGAATCGGCGCGATGATGATGATTCCCTTGAGCGCGTCGAGGAGAAAGGTCAGAAGACCAGCCGGCCAAAACCCGAGTACTCGGGCGACGTTCGTCGCTCCGATATTTCCGCTCCCCTGCCCACGCAGGTTATCCACACCGTAGATTTTCGCGATCATGAGGCCGAACGGAACCGATCCGAGGAGAAACGAGGCGACCAGGAGGCTAAGTTCGATCGCCCACGTACTCAAGCGGACCTCGCCCTATTCACGACTTTCAGGCGCATGATGAGAACCACGAAAGCCGCTATAAAGACGAGGATCGAGATGAACTGGGAAGTCGAAAGTACGTCATCGATGATAAAGCCGCGAATCGAATCGCCGCGGTAGATCTCGATAATGCTCCGGATGATCGGATAGGTCATGAAGTAGACGAGCGCGATTTGGCCGTCGAACTTCTTCTTTTTGTAGAGATACATGAGGACTGTGAAGAGAATGAAGAGCGAGGCGGATTCATAAAGCTGGGTCGGGTGAAGGTGAATTCCCCTCATCGACGGATCGACGAGTTCGGAATTGAGCACGACGCCCCAGTTTCCACCGGTCGGACGACCATAGCAGCATCCCGCGGCGAGACAGCCGAGTCGGCCAAACGCGTGCGCGAGCGTAATTCCGGGACCGATGATGTCGAGGGTTTTCCAAAACGGAAACCCGTGCTTCTTCGTGAACCAAATAATGAACGGAACGGTGAAGATCGGTCCGCCGTAGAATACGAGGCCCCCTTCCCAGACCTTGAACATATCGATCGGGTTTTCCATGAAGAACGAAAACCGAGTCAGAATGAAGACGATTCGCGCTCCCAGGAATCCGATGAGGAGACCGCCGAAGATGAGGTCCTGCATTTTTTCGGGATCAAGGCCAGACCGCGCCGCAAGTCGCTGCATCACCTGGACGGCGAGGATGAATCCCGTCGCGATGAGGAATCCATAGGTGTGGATCGGAATAGGGCCAAGTTGGGCGAGAATGGGATGCATAGATCGAACACTCCTCAGTCTTCAAAAGCGAAATTGCCAAGGTCTTTCAAGTTCTCGAGTTGCTCAAGTGACCAATCTCCGGTCGAACTCAGAAGCGTCGCTCCCGTCACGGAAGTACAAATGATGTGGTCGCGCCATTCGAACTGAACGTCATGTCGGAAAAGGGGATCCCGGTAGGTCATCGACAGGACGACTTTCGAGTTAATCGTCAGCAGCGGGGTGGACGGTTTGTCGAAACCGATTTTCAATTCGATTTCGGATTGTTTCGTCTCCGGCACAAGCCAGAGCTCGGTGCCGTCAATCGAAGGAATTTTGATGAGGTACCAATGCGGGTCCTCGACGTGCGTCGCCGGGAGCACATCGACGCGGTTCCACGCCCCATGCGTGCGTAGGACGGTACACACACGAATCGCGCCCGTCGCGCGGACGATGTCTTGAAGATCTGGAATTCCCGCTACCGAAGGTTTCGTAAGATCGAACTTCAGGTAATAACCGCGCGTATCACGTTTCCCGCGGCCGAGAGGAGGGGTCACCAGCTCGAACCCCAAATCCGGACGCCTTGGTTCAGCGCGGTCCAGAGTTTCGGATCTTTTTTAGCTGCCGAGTCGAACTGATCGCGCGACTGCATGACGAGCACCGCGAGTTTACCCATCGGGTGTTGTTCCGTCAGCTTCCGAACTTCTTCGGGCAAGTCGGTGACGACGTAGAGCTGAATCTCGCCGGGTGCGGTCGAAAGGAGCACGCCCTTCGTGGAGATGGCTTGGAGCTGGACGTAAAGACTTTCGAGTTCGCAAAGTCCCCAGAGGCGGCGGAAGCTTTGGTTCGCGGAATGCTCGTCGGAAACGCGCACGGCGCGACGGTTGTCGACGAAGTGAACGAGACCCGCTTCTTCAAGCTCGGTGAGAATTTTTTCGAGACCTTGGATTCCACCTAAGCCCCGCACGCCCTTCAGTTTTGAGACGAGGACGCGCAGAGTGTACGTCGTATCGCGCGAACTCAGCAGGTAGCGCAGAACTTTTTGTTCTGGCGTGGAAAAGAAGATCGAATCCCAGGTCGCTGGGGTTTTCGTAGCACGGGCCATGGGTTGGGAGCTCCTCGGGATAGATTACTGAAAACAGAGCGAATTATCTATATCCGTGCGACGCGTTATTTTAGGGTAATTGTCTTCTGGGGCGCCATGTCGCTGTCGGAGGCGTTGCGGGTCCGCTCGAGATTTGCTATTCCTAGAACCTCGCGACTGATGGGGTATCGTCAAGCGGTAAGACACAGGATTTTGATTCCTGCATTCCTAGGTTCAAATCCTAGTACCCCAACCAAGCCGGCCCGATTCACGAACGTGAGTCGGGCCTTTTTTTATTTAGCAGATATTCCGAAAGATTAATGAAAGAATAGCGAAAGAATGAGTTTTCGCCCTTCATCGACGATTACCTCGGAAATTCTAAGACTTTTAGAGTCCATCTCGCGAAAACAAGGCGAGCTCTCATCCCATCGGCACACCCCGAACGACCAGACATCAATCGAGGCGTCGGCAGCGATCGATGCGGTTCATTTTTCGACGAAAATTGAAGGGAATACCCTTACCCGGGACCAAGTCACCGCCGCCCTCCAGTCTCGTTCAAAACGCCCCATCACCCGAGATCTGCGGGAAATCGTGAACTATGCGAGAACCCGCACGCTTCTACGTGAATGGTCCACCAAGAAAAAACCGTTCAATGATGAGTGGGTCTTACGCCACCACGCCGAACTCCTGAACGGAATCGTGAAAGGAAAGCTACGTGGCCATTACCGGGATGCCCAATGCGCGATCCAGAACGTAAAATCCAAAAACCTCGTCTACATGGCGGCCGAGGCGAAAGACGTTGCCGCTCTCATGAGCGAATGCTTGAAGATGCTCAGAAAAAATCGAGCAGAAGGGATGAGCGTTCCGCTACTTGCCGCCCATTTTCATTTCGAATTCGTCACAATCCACCCCTTCATGGATGACAATGGGAGGCTGGCCAGGCTCCTCACGAATAATATCCTGCTCTCCGGCGGTTATGACGTCGAAAAATTTGCATCGCTCGAAAAACAGCATGAAAACGACCGCGCATCATACTACCGCGGTTTGCGAACCCTCCAGTTCGGAAATTTCTACGACATCCCGAAAGCTCTCGACCTTAAAACCTGGGTTGCCTATTGGCTAGGCTGCCTTGATCGAACCTACGACGAGGCCCTTTCTCGCGTGCATCGATTCGACATCGGGATCCTATCCGATCACCCGCCTTTGATCGACGAACGAATTCAAAAAGCCACGAAACTCTTCTACCGCCACGAAAAACTAAATGCGGCCCAATATGCAGATCTGGTTGGACTCGCACGAACAAAAGCCGTGGCCGAGAAGAACTTACTTCAAAAAAAAGTAATCTTA
>JBBQMV010000221.1:0-4969 GCA_038329315.1 Bdellovibrionia bacterium
TGTCCGACCTTCTTCCGACAAATCCTCTGGGGTCCGTAACCGGGTCGCCTTGGTTTAATTGGATCCAACTCGCACTCACGACGCCCGTCGTTCTCTGGGCGGGGCATCCTCTCTTTGAGAAGGCCTATTCATCAATTCAAACGCGCCACTTGAACATGTTTACACTGATCGGACTCGGCACCAGCGTCGCGTTTGTTTTTAGCGTAATCGCTACGGCGGCGCCCGGCCTGTTTCCAGAAGCCTTCCGGATGCACGGTGGCCACGTCGGCGTTTATTTCGAAGCAGCGGCCGCCATTATCACGCTTGTGCTCATGGGGCAGGTCCTCGAAATGAAAGCGCGTGGCCAAACGAACGCCGCAATCAAGGCATTACTTAAACTCGCTCCGAAGACCGCGCGAATCATCCGCGATGGCGGTCAAGAGGAAGACATTCCAATGAGTGACGTTCATTCCGGCGACAAACTTCGTGTACGTCCCGGTGAACAAATCCCGGTGGATGGATCGGTACTCTCGGGCGCAAGCTCGATTGACGAATCGATGATGACCGGAGAGCCGATTCCAGTCGAGAAGACAAAGGACGATAAAGTAACCGCCGGGACGACCAATCAAACCGGAAGCTTAATCATCCAGGCGACGGGAGTCGGTAAAGAAACGCTTCTCGCCCAAATCGTACGGATGGTAAGCGAAGCTCAAAGAAGCCGCGCCCCGATCCAAAAATTAGCCGACTCCGTAGCCGCGTGGTTTGTGCCCGCCGTAGTGATCGCTTCGGTTTTGACTGCAGTCGCTTGGATAGTCTTCGGGCCGGCGCCCGCCTACGCCTACGCGATCGTAAACGCGGTTGCGGTACTCATCATCGCTTGCCCCTGTGCGCTCGGACTCGCGACACCGATGTCGATTATGGTCGCTACTGGACGAGGGGCCCAAACCGGAATTTTGATCAGAAATGCCGAAGCTTTAGAGACGATGGAAAAAGTCGATACGCTCGTTCTCGACAAAACGGGAACATTGACGGAAGGAAAACCCAAGCTCGTTACCGTTTACGCGGCGTCTGGCTTCGATGAGAAACAAATCCTAAGCTTCGCGTCGAGTCTTGAAAAGGGAAGCGAACATCCCCTTGCGAGAGCGGTACTCGAGGGAGCCAAAGCGCGCGGCATAACGGAAATCAGCGATTCATCGGATTTCCAATCCATCACGGGCAAGGGAATCAGTGGAACCCTTTCCGGCAAAAAGATTTTACTGGGTAACGGCAAACTTCTCGAGGACGCGGGAGTCTCTACGAGCGCCTTTCTAAGTATGGCCGACGACCTCCGCTCCAAAGGACAAACGATCCTATTTCTTGCGATCGATCAGAAAGCGGCCGGCTTTATCGGTGTCGCCGATCCGGTTAAGGAAAGTTCCCGCGAGGCGATCCAGTCCTTAAAGGCACTTGGGCTCCGAATCGTGATGGTTACAGGCGATAATAAGATTACGGCCGCCGCTGTCGCCTCCGAAGTCGGCATTGAAGAAGTGCATGCGGACATTCTTCCCGATGACAAGGGAAGTATTGTAAAAAGACTTCAATCCGAGGGCAGAAAAGTCGCGATGGCCGGCGACGGCGTAAACGATGCGCCGGCCCTTAGCCAGGCCGACGTCGGAATCGCCATGGGAACCGGTACGGATATCGCGATGCAAAGTGCGGGCATTACGCTTGTGAAGGGCGATCTCCGAGGAATTTTGCGCGCAAGAAACCTGAGTCACGCCACTTTAGGAAATATCCGCCAAAATTTATTTTTTGCTTTTGGATACAACGCCCTCGGTATCCCAATCGCCGCCGGAGTCCTCTACCCTTTTTTAGGAATTCTACTCAGCCCGATGATTGCGAGTGCGGCGATGAGCCTAAGCTCCGTCTCGGTCATCGGCAACGCACTCCGCCTGAAACGGGCGAACCTTTGAAGGCACTCGTCAATCCAAACCTGGAGTTTATGTGGTCCAATTTCACGAACGAGGTACTCAACTTCAGGACCGATCGAGTGCATTTCGCGGTAGTTTATGGTACTCAATGGGGTAGATAAGACCCGTCAGTATCAGTAAGGGAGATTTATGAAGGTAGCGAAAATTGTATTTCTGATCAGTGGATTGCTCGTTGGAACTTCTGCCTTTGCAGCCGACCCGGCCTTTCAGTGCAGGTATTCTACGGTAGTTCGGCCGTCGTATAAGGAGCTCATCACTGGAAAAATCAATAATCATGGCGACCCCAGTTCACTGGTTTCTCGCCGGATTATTGGAAATCGTCTAGTGACCCAGTGTGAAAATCTAAACGAAATTACGACCGGTTATTTAGCGGACTGGGCCCATTCGTATAATTTGGTACTCTATAATGCGAATGACCCGTTCCATCCGGATCCCGTAGGAACTGATTTCTACCTGGCGGTGCCGGACGCGCTCCCGCAAGCTTCCGGTGCTCTGTTCACCGGTTATTGGCATATGGAATATCGCCACGGCGCTTCTGGAAATAATTCTTTTGCGATAGCCTGCACGACCTTCTAACTATTCGCCCCGGTGTAAGTCGCCTCGAGTATTTCCGGACGCGCCGTCGGTTTAATCGTGAAGCCGAGACGACCCATGAGCGAAATCCCGCCTGGATTATCGGAAAGGATCATCGCCCGCACCGTACCTAATCCTTCGTCCGAGCTGAACTTCAACAAACGCCGGAATAGCTCCGCGCCGATCCCCTTTTTCTGCCACGCCGAGCTCACGATGAGCGCGGCCTCGGCCTCGCGAGTTCCGAGGATCTTCGTGAGGCGAGCGACGGCGACGATTTCGGCGAGTCCGGTACCCGCGTTTCTCGATACCGCGACGAACGCCATTTCGCGGTCGTAATCAATCGCGCAGCGGCGCACGAGCTGCTCGTGATCGATTCGCTGGTCGAGACTCACCGATCCGAGATACCGGAGGTACACTTCGCGATCGGACAGCCCCTGGTGAAACTGAGTCATCAAAGGCTCGTCCTCCGGACGTATCGCCCGAATCACGATAGGTTCCCCGGTCTTCGTCTTCCATTCCGACGTGTACTGAATCGGATAGGGCCGGATCGCCGCAGGAGGAAGATCCTTCAAATCTGTCGTCGACTCATGCAGGACAACCCGCCCATCGAGCGCGATCAATCGATCCGAGGACGCCATCAATGGATTAATGTCGATCTCCTTGATCCACGGTTGCTCAATGACCAACTGGGAGAATCTCACCAATACCTTTTCCAACGCGCCGAGATCGACCGGAGCACGACCACGCACCCCTTGAAGCGCTTTGTAAATTTTAGTCTGCTCCATCATCCGGCGGGCGAGAGTCGTATTTAGCGGGGGGAGCGCCAATGCACGGTCTTTAAAAACTTCGACGAGTTGGCCACCCGACCCGAACAAAAGAACCGGGCCAAATTGAGCATCCAAACTACTGCCCAGGATCATTTCGTAGCCGTCCGCCGGGATCATCGCTTGAACGGATACGCCTTCAAAATGCGAGGGTCCCACTTTTTTCGACACCGACTCCCGAATGGAAGACCACGCACGCCTTACCGCCTCTTCGTCCGCGAGATTAAGCGCGACCCCGCCGACATCGGTCTTATGGGTGATGGTCGTGGAATTGAGTTTCAAAACGACCGGATAACCAATCCCTTTCGCGGCTTGAACGGCAGCGTCTTCATTCAAAGCCAATTCCGTCTGGACGGTCGGAATTCCGTAGGCCGCCAATAGATTTTTTGATTCGAACTCGGTGAGGAGCGTTCTCCGTTCTTCGCGGGCCCGTTGCAAAATTTGTTCGGCGGCCGTGCGATCAATCGCGAGCGAATCCGATTGCTCCTCGCATATCGACGGCGTCTCGTAAATTCCCCGAAGGTTATAGGAATAACGCCACATCGAATTGAAAGCGAGAACCGCGGTGTCGGGATACTCGAAGTTTGGGATACCCGCTTGATTGAGGATACGAGCCCCCGCCTCAATATCCGCCCCTCCCATCCAACTCGCCAAGATGGGTTTGTCAGACGACTTCGCATACCGAGTAAGCATCTCCGCCGTCTTCGTCGGATCCGTCATCGCCTGTGGGGTGAGAATCACGAGGAGTCCGTCCGAACCCGGATCTCGAGATGCAATCTCGACCGACTTGGCATAACGCTCGGGCGATGCGTCGCCGATAATGTCGATCGGATTCGCATGACTCCAAACCGCGGGTAGAACCGCATTTAGTTCATCCACCGTCCCGCGCGTGAGCTCCGTCAATGCCCCGCCCCCTCGAATCAAAGTGTCAGTCGCCAGTACTCCCGGCCCGCCCGCATTCGTTAAAAGGGTGAGATTCGGGCCTTTCGGAGCGGGCTGCATCGACAGAACTTCGGCCATGCCGAAGAGCTCCGAGATCGAATCGACACGCAATACCCCGCATCGGCGAAATGCCGCATCCAAAACTTCGTCCGAACCTGTCAGGGCGCCGGTATGCGACGCAGCCGCCTTGGCCGCGGCGGATGAACGCCCCGTCTTGATCACGACGATCGGCTTATCGCGCGCCACCGCTCTGGCCGCCGACAAGAATGCACGCGCATTGCCGACACTCTCCATATAAATGACGATGCTCTTCGTTTCGGGATCATTTCCCAGAAAATCAATGAGGTCTCCCCAACCCACGTCCACCATCGAACCGATCGAAACGAAATAGCTGAAACCCACCTCTTCGCGGAGGCTCCAATCCAAGACTGCCGTGCAAAGCGCGCCACTCTGGCTAATGAAAGCGACATTTCCAGGCTTTCCCATCCGAGCGGCAAACGTGGCGTTTAGGCCCGAAAGTGGGCACATCACGCCCAAGCAATTTGGCCCGATCACCCGCACCCCCGACCGTCGGGCCTCGGCGAGCACCTGGCGTTCGAGTGCGAGCCCCGCCGAACCCACTTCCTTGAATCCCGCAGAAAGTATGACCGCGCTCGGAATTTTTACATCTCCACACTCACG
>JBBQMV010000222.1:0-4949 GCA_038329315.1 Bdellovibrionia bacterium
GGCACTGGGTTCTGCGTAGGAACCGTGCAATCGCAAGGCGACGTAGTCTTACCTTGGTTCGTAGTCTTACCTTGGTTCGTAGTCTTACCTTGGCTCGTAGTCTTACCTTGGCTCGTAGTCTTACCTTGGTTCGTAGTCTTACCTTGGTTCGTAGTCTTACCTTGGCTCGTAGTCTTTGTCGGAGCTCGGCTGCCGGTAAAAACGTAGCGCGCGAAGATCTTCGATTCCACGGCGACGCCGTTCATCGAGGACTCGGTCGTGCGGAGTACGCCGATCGTCGTCGAGTCGATTTGGTAATAACTCACGTCAGTCGAACGACCCTGAACGGCCGCGCGTTTTAAAGTCGTGGTCGGAACGCGCGGGCCAGCCGCATCCATCACGCCCGGACCGTAAACGGTCTGCGAGAGTTCGATACGCTTGCTCGACGAACCATTCTTCGCGTCGATCCCGTTCGGAGCCATCGTGTTCCACTGATAGCTCCCTTGCGGCATCGCACTCAGGTCGCGGCAAACTTCGGTAAAACCGAGCTTCCCGGCCGGCGAAGCGGTTCCGCTGACGACGGAAATTCCGGAAGCCGCCGTCGGCGAGCCTGTAGCCGCGACGGCGGTGCCGACGGCGTCGAACGAAACGAGGTCGTAGCTTCCGATCGCCATCGCGATATCAGAGAAACGATCAATCTTCTTATAAGTAAGTTGGATCGGATCTTGGCAAAGCCCGGGACGGGTTTCCGTCGGCGGGGCGCCGGCCACCGGAGTTCCGTTTTGCTGGTTTAGCGTCGCGGCGGTACCGGTCCGATCGACGGATTTTCCGCAGCCACTGACCGCGAGGGAAATTGCAGACAAAAGAATGAGTTGGGAGCGCATGGGGGGATTCTCCGTGATTGATGACGCCCTGCGTTATACCTAGCCCTGCTCCCAATGACAAGCGGAAATCGACGGGGCCAACCCCGGTTCGATTTCCGCTCTCAGTTCTATTTTACGGCCCTTAGCGTCGAACTTACGAGGCTAACGACCACTCACGCGCTGGATAAACGCGCCGACGTCCATGCGTCCGCACTTCGAAACGTCGGTCAACTTCCCCGCCGCGGTATCGCAGAGATCGGCCGTCGCTTCCGCGGCGGAGATGCTCGGCTTCGCCGAAATCGCGAGGGCGAGTGCACCGGCAACCTGGGGCGTCGCCATCGAGGTTCCGGAAAGACTCTTATAAGTGCCACCCGGATAGGTCGAAACGATCGACGTTCCCGGAGCGAAAACTTCCACCGAAGCCGTACCGTAATTCGAGAAGGAGGACCGCAGATCAAGCGCATCGCTTGATCCTACCGATAACACCCCCGGGTAGTTCGCCGGATAGTTCGGAGCTGCGTCGGTATCCGCGCCGTTATTTCCGGCCGCCGCGACGAAGATTACGCCTTTATTGATCGCCCGCTGGATCGCATCGTCGAGGAGCTGCGAAAAGCCGCCCCCGCCCCACGAATTCGAGAGAATCCGGGCGCCACGCGCGACCGCGTAGTCGATCGCCTTCACGGCGTCCGCAGTATCGCCACTTCCATCCGGCCCAAGAAATTTCACGGGGAGGATTTTCACTTTCGGCGCGATTCCTCGAACACCAATGCCGTTTCTCGCCGCCGCGATAATTCCCGAACAGTGCGTGCCGTGTCCGTTGTCGTCGTAGCCCCCGACTCGGTCATGATAAAAATCGTAGCCGACATCGAAGATGTTCGCGGCCAGGTCCGGGTGAAAATAGTCGACGCCGCTATCAATGACGGCAACGACCACGTCTGGCGAACCCTCGGTGATATTCCACGCCGGCTGAACGTTCAAAATACTCCGCGAATAGTCCATCGACTCCGTCGGCTGGGGTGGCGTCACGTACGGCGGACTCGTCGGACTCGTTCCGACGGGCTCCTTCACCGGCTGGGCCGGAGGCGCCGGATCTTCGTGGCGATGCCGCCCGAAGTGCGCGACGTAGATTTGGTTATCCTCGCAATAATTTGCTACACAGATCGTTTTTGCGTCCTCGGACGAGATCGCTTTCACTTCCGCCCCCACTTTGGCGACCACCGGAAGAAAGGTTTTTTCGCCAGAATTAGCGCAGGCCGCCAGTGCGATCAGCGCGAAAAACGAGAGCGCGGAACGACCGTGAATCGATGAAAAAATTCGGCTCATCCTGAACCTCCTTGTTCATGGGTAAGAGACTTCTTTGAAACCCCGAAATCCTTTCGGGGAGCGGCTTCGCAAGCGTCTCACTCTTTTTTCATCTCTGGCTAGATAAAAAATGCCGAGCTGCGTTTCGAGCCGATTTCTAGCCTTTTCGTCAACCCGCTGACGTCGAAAAACGAAAAACCACAATGTTAACGGCCTTCCTCGGTGAGGGCGTCGGAAAAATGCCTTTGGATTGACGAGATTTCCGCTACGCTTTTTTCAATGAAACCCATGGAGGGGTCATCCAATGCTGAGAAAAACGCTGTGGTTGGTGTGCTTATTCGCAATGAGTCACTTCGCCTTCGCGGGTTCCCCCGGAGAACGGGTCATCTACGGGACGGACGATCGGCTCGACCTCTATCAAGTTCAAAACACACGAGATGCCGCCCTCGCCGATTCGACGGTCGCCCTCATTGATGTGAAAAAGTTGACCGCAAACGGCGATCACTTCGACATCGTGGCGGATACGTACGGACGCCAAAATGGGCTTTGCGCTACGGAACCTTTTTACGCCGAACCCGCCGCCGCGTTTTGTTCGGGTTCGCTCGTCGCTCCCGACATCGTCATCACCGCCGGCCATTGCATCAAGAACGCAAAGGACTGCGCGGCGACGAAGTTCGTATTCAACTACTCCGTTGCGAAAGCGGGCGACTATCCGACGACTGCACTGAACGCCAACGTCGTTGGCTGCAAAGACATTATCGCACGTAAACAAGAAAGCGCCGGCTCCGATTTCTCGGTCATTCGCCTCGACCGCGCAATTACGAACCACGCTCCGCTCCCGATCAACCGCGCCACCGACCTCAAGGTCGGTGATAAAGTCGGCGTCATCGGACATCCGGGTGGCCTGCCCGCGAAAATTGCGTTCGGCGATGCCGTCGTCCGGTCGAACGATTACCCTGGCTACTTTATGACAAATCTCGACACCTACGGCGGAAACTCCGGCAGCGCCGTTTTCAACGCGACGAACGGCCTCATCGAAGGCATTCTCGTCCGCGGCGAGAACGATTATGTTTACAAAAACGGATGCCGCGTCTCGAATATTTGTCCGGTCGATGGTTGCCGCGGCGAAGACGTCACGAAGATCAGCGAAGTCGCCGCGATGATTCCCGATCCGACTCGCGGAGCGCCTCCGACTCCACCGACCCGTTCATCGCGTTGGCCGAGTTCGCACCTCGGGCAGCGATAAATGACCGCTTAATTTCTTTCTCCGTCCTTCTTGGGAGAAACTGGAGCGCTCGTCCGTTCGGAAAGCGATGTTCCGGCGTATTGCCGGCGCGCGAGCTCTTCGAAGAGAAACTGCGAGCGGAGCGGCAGTCCCTTGAAAAGGTTTTTTAAAAACGGAGAGAAGTTCCCCTTTGCGGCCGCGGCAGTCCGCTTCTTCCAGGTTCCGAGCGGAGTGAGCTCCCGCGCCTTTACGGCGTCCGAGAGGTAAATCGGGATGAGTATCTCTTCGAGGTATTGGTAGACATCCGGGTCCGTCACTTTGAACGCGAGCTCGAGCCGCGAAAAAAAGTTCCGCGGCATCCAGTCCGCGCTACAGAGGTAAACCACGCGAGCGTTCGCGAAATCGAAAAGCCGGGAATGCTCGAGGAACCGATCGACGACCGAGATCACTCGGATATTTTCGGACAGCCCCTGAATCCCCGGAATGAGCGAGCAAGCACCCCGCACGATCAGATCGATCTGCACACCGGCTTGGGACGCGAGATAAAGTTTCTCGACGACCTCTTCGTCGACGAGTGCATTCACCTTCGCGACGATCCGAGCCTTTTGCCCAAGCTTAGCGGCCGCCGCCTCCTGCTCGATGTGCGAAAGGAGTCGGCGATGAAGGCGGGTCGGCGCGGCGACGAGGTGCTTGAAGTTCGAAGGGACCTGCTCTCGGACGACGGCATCGAAGAACGTGCGCGCGTCCTGGCCGACTTCTTTCCGCGCGGTCAGGATCGCGAGATCTGTATAGAGGCGCGCGGTCGCGGCGTTATAGTTTCCCGTCGAGATGTGGGTATAGGTGACTTCGGCGGGACTCCCCTTCCCGTCGAGTTCTTCGCGGGTCACGAGGACGATCTTCGCATGGAGCTTGAGCTTCCCGAATCCGAAATGGACCTGAACGCCGGCCTTCTTCAGTTCGTCGGCGAGGCGAAGGTTATTCAGTTCGTCGAATCGCGCGCGTAGTTCGATCAGCACGCAAACGCGTTTCGTCTTCGCGGCTTCCTTGAGCGCGTCGATCACTGGCGAAAGCGTGTCCATCCGGTAAACGGTCTGCTCGATCGACCGGACCTGCGGATCCGCGCACGCGAGCTGGAGAAATCTCACGAACGCATCGAACGAGTCATACGGATGGTGAAGAAGGATGTCTTCCTTGCGGATGTATCCGAAGATTTGGTCGGGGCGCTCGAAAATCCGCGGCACGCGGCTTTCGAGCGCAGGGTGCTTCAGATTCGTACGTGCCTTCAGAATCGCTTCCGGGCACTGGTTCACGAGAACCCAGAGCGACTGGAAAAAGAGAGAGCCCGGCGAAACGATGAGCTGGCCGGGCTGGAGCTTCAGCGTGTTCAAGCACTGGGTGAGAAAAGCGTCTTCGAACGAACCCAGATACTGTAGGCGTGCGGGTCTCCCTTTTTCACGCCGACCGATTCCCGAGCGGACTACGTCCGGAATATTTTCCGGATCCTCTTCTTCGAGATCGACGGAAATATCGCCGTCCTTCGTTAACCGAAGAATCCCGATCGGCTCGAACGTCGATTCGAG
>JBBQMV010000223.1:0-4926 GCA_038329315.1 Bdellovibrionia bacterium
TCCGAAGCCGTTTTTCCGTTCGCGCCCCGCTCCAGCATCCGAGTAGTCATCTCGACCGTACCGGATTTTCCTTTCGGATCGCTGCGGGTCCCCGTTTGGACGAGCATCGCTAGATCGACGACTGGAAGCTTATCGTCGACAAACCAAGCGACCGTAAGGCCATTCGGAAGCTTTTCAATTTCCGGAAGCGGGAGACGGAACGACGTCAGATCGGTCGACGCGAACGCCGAGAAGGCCGCAGCCACGAAGAAAAACGCTAAAACCGCCTTGGAGATTGGGTGGAAGGACTTCATGGGGAAACTCCTCGGTCACCGGGCACCAGCGTGACGACATTTTTACGGTTCGGTAAGAGATAGTTTTTGGCGACACGGAGAACATCCGCTTCGGTGACTTTCGAATACTTCGCGAGATCTTCCTTGAAGCGCATCGGATCGCCGAAAATCGCGTCCACAGTCCCGATCATATTCGCGAGTCCGCTCGCGGTGCGGACGCTATCCACAGTTTGAACAGTGAGCTGGCGAACGGCTGTGCGAATCTCGGTCGCGGTGACGCCCTTCGTTTGGATATCAGTAATGAGCGAATCCAGTTCGGTCTCGAACTCCGTCGCAGGATGGCCCGATCTCATCGTCGCGCTTGCCATGAAAATTCCGCCGTAAAGCGGCGTGTAATTTACGCCCCCGACCGCCAAAGCGATTTGTTTCTCTTCGACCATCCGGCGATACCCGCGGGAGTCATTCCCAGAAAATAAAATATTTGAAAGAACGTCGAGCGCGTAAGTGTCATCTTCCGCGGCGCTCGTCGAAGGATATGCGACGGTCACTTTTTCGGACGCGACTTGGTCTTTCAGGACGAGGCGACGCGGTGTGGTTTGCACCGGCTCCTTGGCGATTTTACGAGAGGGGCGCCCCTTCCCCGGAATCATGCCATAAGCCTTTTCGATCTGGGCGAAGACGTCGACCGACTTCACCGCGCCGACTACGACGATCGTGACATTTCCCGGCTGGTAGTAACGCGCGAAGAAGTCTTCGAGATCACGAACTTCCATCCGCTTGAGATCTTCTTCGTAGCCGATCACCGGCCAGCGATAAGGGTGCGATTTGAAAATTTGGGCCCAGACGGCTTCCTGCATCCGGCCTTCTGGAGAGTTTTCCGTACGGAGACGGCGCTCCTCCATCACGACCTGACGTTCCGTAAATAGAAGCTCGGGATCGATTTTGAGATTCGCGAGACGGTCAGCTTCCAGTTCGATCGCGAGCGGTAGGAGACTTGGAACCATCGTTTCGTGAAAAACGGTATAGTCGCGAGTCGTAAACGCGTTCACGTTTGCGCCTTTCGCTTCGAGGCGATTGAAGAACGCGCGGGGTCCGTACTTCGCCGAATCCTTGAACATCAGATGTTCGAAAAGGTGGGCCATACCGGTCAGCCCGAAAATCTCGTCGGACGACCCGACGCTCACCCAGGTTTGGTACGATACGATCGGAACCGTCTGGTCTTCGACGACGAGAATTTTCAGCCCGTTCGAAAGAATCTTCGTTTCGAGAGGAAAATGGAGACCGAGCCGATCGAGCTCGGCATTCTCTTTCATCGCCGCCGCCGAGAGTTCGGTTTTTTTGCCGGCACTCGAACATCCGACCATTCCGAAGCAAACGAGTAGTGCAAGCGCAAGCCAGGCGCAATTCTGAATACGAGTCATCCGATCCATCCATTCTTTCGATACCAGCCGATCGCTTCCCGCATTCCTTCATCGAGAAGGATTTGAGGCCGCCAGGCCGTCTTCGTCATGAGTTTCGTACTGCTACAAGTCCAATAATCCGGCAAAATATCGTTTAATTTATCGCGGTTGATCATCGCGCTTTTTCCGACGAGGTTTCCGTACCAGCTCCCGATCACCGACGCGAGCCGAAGGACTGGCAGATTTCGATCGGAGGACGTCTTGCGCATCAAAACGGCGACCGAAATCCCGCGCCTCGTCAGAGCGTCGATTAACGTACTGCCAATAAAACCGCTGCCGCCGGTGACCAGTGCTTTCATCTCGATTTTCCAGCTAAACCCGCTACGTTAGGAGAGTCAATGCAGGTCCGAAAACAATGGAAGCTCACCATCTTGGGCTGCGGAACTTCGACCGGAGTTCCCCTCCTTTTTTGTAAGTGCAAAGTCTGCCGTTCGAAGAATCCGAAGAACCACCGGCTCCGGACGTCGGCCTGGTTGCGCGTGGACGGTAAGAGCATCTTAATCGACGCCTCGACCGACCTTCGCCAGCAGGCGCTTTCCGAGCGGATTCCGCGCCTCGACGCGATCCTTTTCACTCACCCCCACGCGGATCATGTTTCCGGGATCGACGAGATTCGGTCGTTTAACTACATCCAGAAACAGCGCATTCCGGCCCACGGCAACGCTTGGACCTGCGGCGAACTGAAGACTCGCTTTCCCTATATCTTCGCGCCGACAACGAATCACGTGGGCGGCGGCATTCCGATGATTGACCTTCATGAATTTAGGGGCACGGCCAAGACGGTCGAAGTCGCCGGGATTTCGGTCACCCCTATCGCCCTGAGCCATGGCCGCGAGGAGTGCATCGGATACCGGATCGCGGACCTCGCCTATGTGACCGATTGCAACGCGATCCCGAAGGCATCGCTCGAACGACTTCGCGGCTTGAACACGCTCGTCCTCGATTGTCTACGCATCGCTCCGCACGGGACCCATTTGAATCTCGAGCGCGCGCTCGAAGTCGTCCAAGACCTTCGCCCGAAGCGGACGATCCTCACCCACCTCGGGCACGATTTTGATTACCGGGAGTGGTCGAAAAAACTCCCAAAAGGTGTAGAGCTTGCTTACGACGGCCTCACGCTCGTCGGCTGAACCAGGAGAATGAAATGATCATCGGCGTACCGAAGGAAATTAAGAACAAAGAAAACCGCGTCGGGATGGTTATCGCGGGCGTCCGAACGCTCACGACGGCCGGTCATAAAGTCCTCGTGCAAAAGTCTGCGGGCTTAGGCGCGGGAATTTCCGATGAAGATTACCGCAAAGCGGGCGCGACGATTCTTGAGAACGCGTCGGACATTTACGAAAAATCCGAAATGATTATGAAGGTGAAGGAACCGCTTCCGGAAGAGTATCCACTCCTCCGCGAAGGGCAGATCCTCTACACCTACCTTCACCTCGCTGCCGACGAACGCCTCACGAAAGCGCTGATGGAACGGAAGATCGTCGGCATCGCGTACGAAACCATCGAGAACTCAGACGGCACGCTTCCCCTACTCGCACCGATGTCGGCGGTCGCCGGAAGAATGGCGACCCAAATCGGCGCGTCTTACCTTCAGCACGATCATGGCGGTAAAGGCATGCTCCTCGGAGGAGTCACCGGGGTCGATCGTGCGAAAGTCGTCGTCCTCGGCGGCGGAGTCGTCGGGATCAATGCGATCAAGATGGCCGTCGGATTAGGCGCAAGTGTTACCGTTCTCGATACGAACATGCATCGCCTCGACTACCTTTCGGATATTTTCGGAAACGAAATCACGACGCTTCATTCGAACACGGAACAAATCGAAAAATCCGTCGTGAATGCCGATCTCGTGATCGGTGCGGTTCTCGTCACCGGCGCGAAAGCCCCGAAGCTCGTGACCCGCGAAATGGTTTCGCGCATGCAACCCGGCGGAGTCATCGTCGACGTGGCCGTCGACCAAGGCGGCTCGGTCGAAACCAGCCGCCCTACTTCGCACGAACATCCGACCTACGCCGTAGACGGCGTGATTCACTATGCAGTCCCGAACATGCCGGGCGCGGTTCCTCGGACCTCTACTTACGCACTCACGAACGTGACCCTGAAGTACGCGACGATGATCGCGAATCTCGGCTGGCGCGATGCCGTGCTGAAAGATCCGGCGCTCTTTAAGGGCGTGAACATCAGTCACGGAAAATGCGTTTACAAGCAGGTCGCGGATGATCTCGGGCTCACTTACGAGCCGCTTCGGACTTAGTCGCGCTCGGCTTGATCCCGAGAAGTTCGGCGTAGGGTGGCCAGAGCTTTAAGAATTCGATCGCACAACCCACCAGCACGGGTCCGACTAAGACCCCGATAATTCCGAAAAACTGAATAGCGCCGAAGATCGCGACGAGACTCACGAGTGGGTGAATATCCGCACGTCCCTTGATCACCCAAGGACGTACGATATTATCAACAAGCCCCGCCGCGATTCCGAAGACGGCCATTCCGATGGCCGCGCCCCCGCGATTCGCGAAAAGGAGGTAGACGAGCGCCGCCATCCACACCGGCGTGACCCCGAAAATCGGGAACCAGGCGAAGATGAACGCAACCCCAAACGCGAGCATCGCGAGTGGCACCTTCAAGACAAGAAAAGCGAGGAGGACCACGAGCGACTGGGCAAGGGCGGCAAAGAACATCGAGAGAAAACTCGAATAAGCGGTGTCGCTCAGATTTTTTGCCAGCTCCTTTTGTGCCGCGATCTCAAGCGGTATTCGAGGGCTCATCCAGTTGCTGAGTGACTTTCCGTCGATCAGGATAAAGTAGCAGGTCAGTAGCGCGAGGATGAGTTGGAGAGCGATTTCCGGGAGCGCAGCGATGAAATCCGAAGCACCAGTGCTGACTCGGGCGAAAACTTTCTTCCCATTTTCGTTCGCGAAAGCGCGAAGTTCTTCCGGATCTTCGAAGACGCGGTTCACGACCGGAATCCGCTGGATCTTTTCCAGCCATTCGTCCGTGTTGACTCCCGATTTCGCGTAAGGCTCGGCGACTCTAATGACGTTCTTTACGGTGAGGAATCCGAAACCGACGATCGGGAGGATGATGGTGAAGGTCGCCATTAAAGTCGCGAGCAGCGCCGCAATTTTCGGCCGTTTCAGTTTTTTTGTGGCCCATTTGTAGAACGGTTTGAGGACCGTGGCGAAAATCCAACCTAAGAA